>NZ_JBSFDA010000010.1:0-116575 GCF_053593675.1 Streptomyces sp. NPDC002156
CCGACCGGGTCGGAGTCGGCGTCGGGGTCGGCGACTCCGACCGGGTCGGAGTCGGGCTCGGGGTCGGCTTCACGCCCGCGCCCAGCGTGGTGTCCAGGTCGAACTTGGTCACCTTGCCCATCGCGCCGAAGGTGTACGTCGCCCAGATCTTCGCCGGGTAGCCACCGCCGTTGATCCGGCCGCCGCTCGCGGCGATGAGACCCGTGGCGCCCTTCAGGGTGACCTGCTTGTTGGCCTTCGTGTCCTCGCCGAACAGGCCGACCGAGGTGGCCAGGCCCGGCGTGTAGCCGGTGAACCAGGCCGACTTGTTCTCGTCGGACGTACCCGTCTTGCCGGCCACCTGCTGGCCCTTGCGGTTCTTCGCCTGGGCCACCGAGACCCGGGCCGTACCGTCGTCGACCACACCCGTCAGCACCGACGTGACCGCGTCGGCGGCCTCGCGGGTGATGATCTGCTCGCCCAGCGGGTTGGGGAACTCGACCGTGCTGTCCTTGTGTTCGGCCGACTTCACGACGGCCGGGGTGACCTTGCGGCCGTGGTTGTCGAGGGTGGCGTAGACGCCGGCCATCTCCAGCGGGCTCGCGCCCATCGTGCCGAGGGTCTGTGCGGGCACCGCCTGCAACCCCTCGGTGTCCAGGCCGAGTTCGTCGGCGACCTTCATCACCTCGGACATCCCGACGTCGACGCCCATCTGCGCGAACACCGAGTTGATCGACTTGTTCATCGCCTCCTGGACAGTGACGTCGCCGTAGTCGTCGTCGTCCTCGTTCGGCGGGGCGAAACCGACCTTCTTGCCGTCGGACACGACCTGCCGGCCGCTCGTGCCGTCGTAGATCGTGTTCGGGTCGATCAGATCGCCGTCCTGCGTACGCGCCTCCTCCTCCATGGCCGCCGCGAGGATGATCGGCTTGAAGGTGGACGCGGGCTGGTAGTCACGCCGGGTCGCGTTGCTGATGTAGTGCTTGAAGTAGTCGGTGCCGCCGTACAGCGCGACCACCCGCCCGGTCTTCGGATCGACGGACGCGGCACCGGCCTGGACGTTGCCGTCGACCTTGCGCTTCTTCGCGTCGAGCTTGCTGGTGAGCTGGCTCTTGACGGCGTCCTCGAGCGCGGTCTGCTTCTTCCGGTCGATGTTGAGGGTGATCGTCCAGCCGCCCGCGTCGATCAGTGCGTTCGCGCTGCTGGTGTCGTCGGCCGTGCCCTGGGAGACGAGTTGCCTGGCCATCTCGGCGTCCGCGGCGTCGACGAGGTAGCCGGTCTGGCCCTCCAGGCCCGGGGCGCCCTTCGGATCCTTGGGCACCGGGAACTTCATGGCGTCGCGCTTGGTCTTGTCGAGCCAGCCCTCATCGACCATGTTGTCGAGTACGTAGTTCCAGCGGGCGGTGACCAGCTTCTTGCTCGTCGGGGACGCGACGGCCCAGTCGTACTGGCTCGGCGCCTGGAGCAGCGCGGCGAGGTAGGCGCCCTGCTCGACGCTGAGCTTCTTGGCGTCGACGCGGTAGTAGGCCTGCGCGGCGGCCTGGATGCCGTAGGAGTCGCGGCCGTAGTAGTTGGTGTTGATGTAGCCGGCGAGGATGTAGTCCTTGGACCTGCTGCGGTCGACCTTCAGGGAGATGACCAGTTCCTTCAGCTTGCGCGTGATGGTCTGGTTCTGGTCCAGGTAGTAGTTCTTGACGTACTGCTGGGTGATGGTCGAACCGCCCTGCTTGCCCTTGCCGGACAGGGTGTTGATCAGACCTCGGGCGGTGCCCTTGAAGTCGACGCCGTTGTCCTTGTAGAAGCCCTTGTTCTCGGCGGCGACAAAGGTCAGCTGGACCTTCTTGGGCACCTCGGCCAGGTCCACGATCTCGCGGTTGACCGTGCCGGTACGGGCGAGGACGGTGCCGTCGCTGTACTTGTAGACGTTGCTCTGCTTCTCCGCGGCGGCGTTGCCCGCGGGCACGTCGATCATCGCGTAGAGCACGACGAAGGCGCCCATGCCGAGCAGCAGGAAGCCGAAGAACGCGCCGAGGACCTTCTTCCAGGTGAACATGCGGCGCAAGAAACTCTTACCGTCCTTCTTACCGCCCTTGCCCGCCTTGCCGCTTCTGCCGCGTGCCGCGGCCCTGCTCGCCGCCCTGCCCATGGGCTCGGTCACGGTGGCGGTCGCGGTCCCGGTGGCCGTGCCGGTCGCGCTCTCGGGCCCGGCCTCGGTCTCGGTCGCCGCGTCTCTGGTCGAGCGCTTGGGCGCCGCGCGGCGGCCACCGCGTTGCTGCCGCGCTCGTCTCTCTTCCGCTCGTCCCATGGGTCGCTTCGCTCCGCTTCCTTCTTGTGTTCCGTCTCGTACGTCACACAGGCTCGTGGCACAGGTCAGCTCCGAAAACTAACACCGTCGGATAAGACGACGAGATTCCGATCCGGTGTTTTACGGACGTGACAATCAGCACCAGCCCCACTGGAACCGACTACCAGGGGCTGCGGAAGGTTGCCGAAGAAGCTAAAGTGATATCACTTAGCTAGAAACTTGCTAGGCCCTGGCCGTGACAGCCAAGAACGGGGGCACCACCCATGACCACGCACGACTCCGCACCGACGACCGATCTGCCCGACATGCCCGATCCCCAGGTCCGGGAGTTCCAGGCCCACAGCATCGGAGGCGGGCTCGCCCTGCTGATGGGACTGCTCGGCGTCGTGATCGGCGTCGGCATGATCGTCGGCGCGACCGCGGTGACCGGGGGCGGCGCCAAGGCCGCCCTGATCGTCCCGGGCATCCTGATCAGCCTCTCCGCCTTCATCGCCATGTGCGGCCTGAACATGGTGGCGCCGGGCGAGGCCCGGGTCGTCCAGCTCTTCGGGCGATACCGGGGGACGATCCGCGAGGACGGGCTGCGCTGGGTGAACCCGCTGACCTCGCGCTCCAAGATCTCGACGCGGGTACGCAACCACGAGACCGCCGTCCTCAAGGTGAACGACGCATACGGCAACCCGATCGAACTCGCCGCCGTCGTCGTCTGGAAGGTCCAGGACACCGCCCAGGCCAGCTTCGAGGTCGACGACTTCCTGGAGTTCGTCGCCACCCAGACCGAGGCGGCCGTCCGGCACATCGCCATCGAGTACCCGTACGACGCCCATGACGAGGACGGGCTCTCACTGCGCGGCAACGCCGAGGAAATCACCGAGAAGCTGGCCGTCGAGCTGCACGCGCGCGTGGAGGCGGCCGGCGTCCACATCATCGAGTCCCGCTTCACCCACCTCGCGTACGCTCCCGAGATCGCCTCGGCGATGCTCCAGCGGCAGCAGGCGGGGGCGGTCGTCGCGGCGCGGCGGCAGATCGTGGACGGCGCGGTGGGCATGGTCGAGGCCGCGCTCGCCCGGATCACCGAGCAGGACATCGTGGAGCTGGACTCCGAACGCAAGGCGGCGATGGTGTCGAACCTGATGGTGGTGCTGTGCGGCGACCGTGCGGTGCAGCCCGTACTGAACACGGGGTCCCTCTACCAGTGACCGTTCCTTCCGAGGGGTCGGCCCCTCAGCGTCGGCCGCAGCAGCAGCGCAAGCAGGTGCTGTTGCGGCTGGACCCTGCCGTGTACGAGGCGCTGGCCCGATGGGCGGGGGATGAGCTGCGCTCGGCCAACGCGCAGATCGAGTTCGTGTTGCGGCGGGCGCTTGCCGAGGCCGGTCGGTTGCCTGGGGAGGCGGGGCCCATTCCCCGGCGCGGGCGTCCCCCTGGGGGCTCCGCCCCCAGGCCCCAACCCCCAACGGGCTAAAGAAAATCGACCCTATACACAGTGGGTATACACACCACGTATACCCACTGTGTATAGTCCTGCCCATGTCCATCGGTCACACCCTTCTAGGACTCCTGGAGTCCGGCCCCCGGCACGGTTACGACCTGAAGCGGGCCTTCGACGAGAAGTTCGGTCACGATCGCCCGCTGCACTACGGGCAGGTCTACTCGACGATGTCCCGGCTGCTGAAGAACGGGCTCGTCGAGGTCGACGGGATCGAGGCCGGCGACGGGCCCGAGCGCAAGCGGTACGCGATCACCGACGCCGGGATCACCGACGTACAGCGGTGGCTCGCGACGCCGGAGAAGCCCGAGCCGTATCTGCAGTCGGTCCTCTACACCAAGGTCGTCCTCGCCCTGCTCACGCACCGGAACGCCGGTGACATCCTCGACACGCAGCGCTCGGAGCATCTGCGGATGATGCGCATCCTGACCGAGCGCAAGCGCAAGGGCGACCTCGCCGACCAGCTCGTCTGCGACCACGCCCTGTTCCATCTCGAAGCCGATCTGCGCTGGCTGGAACTGACCGCCGCGCGTCTCGACAAGCTCGCTCTGGCGGTGACGGCACGATGACCACTGTTCCTCCCGGTTCCCTGCTCGCCGCGAGCGAGCTGCGCAAGGCCTACGGTCCGACCACCGCGCTCGACGGCGCCGAGTTCTCGATCCACCCGGGCGAGGTCGTCGCGGTGATGGGCCCGTCCGGGTCCGGCAAGTCGACCCTGCTGCACTGTCTCGCCGGGATCGTGCCGCCCGACTCCGGCTCCATCACGTACAACGGGCGTGAGCTGGCCGGGATGAGCGACGCCCAGCGCAGTCAGCTGCGGCGGTCCGAGTTCGGGTTCGTGTTCCAGTTCGGGCAGCTCGTTCCCGAACTGACGTGCGTCGAGAATGTCGCCCTTCCGCTGCGACTCAACGGGACCTCCCGCAAGGAGGCCGAGCGGACCGCGCTGTCCTGGATGGAGCGGCTTGAGGTCGACGACCTCAAGGGCAAGCGGCCCGGCGAGGTGTCCGGCGGTCAGGGGCAACGGGTCGCGGTCGCGCGGGCGCTGGTCACCAGCCCCCGGGTGCTGTTCGCCGACGAGCCGACCGGCGCGCTCGACTCGCTCAACGGCGAGCGCGTGATGGAGCTGCTCACCGAGGCCGCCCGCTCGACCAACGCGGCCGTCGTGCTCGTCACGCACGAGGCACGGGTGGCCGCCTACTCGGACCGCGAGATCGTCGTACGGGACGGGAAGTCGCGGGACATGGAGCGCGCCGTATGAACGTGCGGCAGTGGATACGGGACCTGGGCATGGGCGTCCGGTTCGCCTTCACGGGTGGGCGCGAGGGCTGGGGGCGGGTCCTGCTGACGGCCGTCGGGGTCGGGCTCGGGGTGGCGCTGCTGCTGCTGACGACCGCCGTCCCGAGCGCGCTGTCGACCCGGAGCGAGCGCTCGAGCGACCGTGCGAGCGTCATGTATGTCGACACGCTGCTGCCGAAGGCCGACAACACGGTGATCGTCGCCAAGGCCGACACGGCCTTCCGCGCGGACGAGATATACGGGCGGGAGCTCGACCCCGAGGGGCTACGAGCGCCCTTGCCACCGGGGATCGACGAGTTCCCCGCGGTCGGGGAGATGATCGTCTCGCCGGCTCTCGAACGGCTGCTGAAGTCCGGCGACGGCACGTTGCTGCGCGAGCGGCTGCCGGACCGGATCGTCGGCACCATCGGCGACAACGGGCTCGTCGGACCGGCCGAACTCGCCTTCTACCGGGGGGCCGACGACCTCGCGGAGCACCTCAGCAGCGGTACCGTGACGCGGATCGAGCGGTTCGGAGATCTGCAGGAGACGTCCGAGGCGATGGACCCCATCCTGCTCCTCCTCACCCTCGTCATCTTCGTCGTACTGCTGATGCCGGTCGGCGTCTTCATCGCCACGGCCGTACGGTTCGGCGGTGAGCGGCGCGACCGGCGGCTGGCCGCGCTGCGGCTGGTCGGGGCCGACGGCCGGATGACCCGGCGGATGGCCGCCGGCGAGGCGTTCGCGGGCGCGGCGGTCGGGCTCGTCTTCGGCACCGTCTTCTTCCTGATCGGCCGTCAGGCCGCGGGTTACATCACCGTCCTCGACATCAGCGTGTTCCCCAGTGATCTGAATCCGGCGCCCGCGCTGGCCCTCCTGGTCGCGGTCGCCGTGCCGGTGGCCGCGGTGCTGGTCACCCTGTTCGCGCTGCGCGGTGTGGTCATCGAACCGCTCGGCGTGGTGCGTACGGCCCGGCCCCCGCGCCGTCGGCTGTGGTGGCGGCTGCTGCTGCCGCTGGGCGGAGTCGCGGCGCTCTACCCCATGATCGGGCAGGGCCGCAGCGGGAAGTTCAACGACGCCCTCGTCATCACCGGTGTCACGCTCCTGCTCATCGGAGTGACCGCGCTCCTGCCCTGGGTCATCGAGGCGGTGGTCGCCCGGCTCGGCTCCGGCGGGGTCTCCTGGCAACTGGCCGTCCGACGCCTCCAGTTGAGCAGCGGTACGGCGGCCCGCATGGTGAACGGCATCGCGGTGGCGGTGGCCGGGGCGATCGCACTGCAGATGTTCTTCACCGGGGTCTCCGTCGGCTACACGACCGACTCGGACCAGGACCTCAGCCAGGCCCAGATGGAACTCACCCCGTCGGACGGCGTGCCGCTCGTGGCGACGGGCCGACAGCTCGCCGAGACCAAGGGGGTCCGGAAGGTCACCGTGCTGACCCCTGCTACGGCGAGCGAGAAGGCCAAGGACCCGGAGGAGTTCATCGAGGTGACCGTCGGGGACTGCGCGTCGCTGCGCGACGTGGGCCGGCTCCCCTCATGCCGCGACGGCGACTCCTTCGTCGTGCGGGGCGGCGAGACGTACGACAGGGACTCGCCCGAACTGCTCAAGCCCGGCCGCACGTTGTACGTCAGCCCGTCCTACGACTGGGGCGAGCGCCCGCCGCTCGCCTGGACAGTACCGGGGAACGTCCAGCAGGCCGGCATGATCGAGGACCCGTCCGGGGTCGAGCGCGGCGGCATCCTCGCCACGCCGGGCGCCCTGCCCAAGGAGATCATGGCGAACTCCTCCGGGGTGATCTACATCGGCCTCGACCCCAAGGTGCCGGACGCCCGCGACCTGGTCCGGAACGCGACGGCGCGGATCGACCGTCTCGCCGAACCCATGACCTGGACGGAGACCAACCGCGCCCAGCGGTTCGACTCGATCCGCACCGGCCTGTTCGTAGGCGCCACCTGTGTCCTGCTGCTGATCGGCATCAGCCTGCTGGTCTCCCAGCTGGAGCAGCTCCGGGAGCGCAGGAAGCTGCTGTCGTCCCTGGTCGCCTTCGGCACCCGGCGGCGCACCCTGAGCCTGTCGGTGCTGTGGCAGACGTCGATCCCGATCGGGCTGGGGCTGCTGCTGGCGTCGGGCGTGGGGCTGACCCTGGGTGTGGTCCTGCTGAAGATGACGCGCACGCCGGTCCACGTCGACTGGACCGCCGTACTGTCGATGACCGGCATCGGCGCGGGAGTCGTGCTCCTGGTGACGCTGCTGAGCCTGCCGCCGCTGCTGCGGCTGATGCGCGCGGAGGGCCTGCGCACGGAGTGACCCTCCCCGCGCACGCACGCCGACGGGCCCCTCCCCCCGAGGGGCCCGTCGGCGTTCCGCCCGTTCCGCTCAGAGGCTGTACTCCTTGACCACCCGTCGCACCTGGGCGAAGAGCATCCCGACGTTGACCGCCTTGCGGCAGACGACCACGGCGACGACGTCCTGCTGCTCGTTCAGCCGCACGAACAGGTGGGTGAGGTTCTCGCTGTTGACGAGGATCTCCTGGAAGAAGTGCTGGTCGCTCTGGGTGCCCCGGCGTTCCTTGAACACGTCCTCGATCATCACGACCGTACGGCCCTGGAACAGGTCGAGGGTCGCGCCCGCCAGCAGGTCGAGCACCTCGGGCGGATGGTTGTCGACCGTCTCGTACGAGAGCAGCATCCCGGTGGACATGTCGACGACGCCCGAGGCGACACACTCGGGGGCATCGGTACGGAGCGCCTTGACCAGGCTCATGACCTGGTCGGAGAAACCTGTGGTCATGCGTTTCGTCCCCATCCTTTCCTTCACACTCCTTCGGTCGCCACGGAGGAGTCCGTCGCGGTGAGGATCGACCCGATGCGCCGCAGCGCCGGCTGGGTCGCCCGGTGCAGCCGGTCGAGGTCGACGCCCTCGTCGCCGAGTACGACCATCAGCGCGGTGTCCCCGACGGCGTAGAAGGCGGCACAGCCCTGGCTGCCGTAGGTGACCGTCTGGCGCAGGGTGCCCCGGCCGGTCGCCTGGGCGGCCCGTCGGGCGAGGCCCAGTCCGGCGGCGGCGAGGGCGGCGAGGCCCTCCGGGTCGATCGACTCGGCGGTGTCCGCCGCGATGAGCAGTCCGTCGGTGGCGGCGACGGCCGTATCGGTTATTCCGTCCACCTGTTCACGCAGGTCGCGCATTTCCATGGCCAGCGCTTTGTGGTCCATGCACTCAACTCCCCTATGGGCTTCTATGAATTTCCATGAGTTCCGTTCCGCATGCGGAAGAACCCTTTCCAGCTCGTCCCACGCTTTTCCGGGGCGAGAGATTCGGTGATGCCACTGGCGCCGGGTTCACGGCGGGGCAGTGCGGGAGCAGGTCCTTTCGGTACCGGTTGCGCGTCGGAGGCGAGGACGGCGGCCAGCGCGGTGACGACCGCGGGGTCGACGTACGCGGGTGGCAGGGGCGGTGGTGGCGGGAGCGGTGGTGGAGGAGGTGCCGGCGGGGGCGGCTTGCGCTGCCGCAGGCCCTCCGCCGACACCCGTACGACCGGCAGGGGCGCGGGCCCCTCGGCGCACTCCAGAAGCCCGGCCCCGAGCATCCGCGCCACCTCGACGGTCACCGTGTACACGCCCCGACCGGTACGGAACGCGAGGTCACGGGCGGTGCGACGCCCGTCGGCCTCGGCCATCAACTCCCGCTGTACGGGGGTGAGTCGCCCCTCGTCCACGGCCGCCGGAGCCGAACCCGGGCTCGGGCGCTCGCGGTTGGGGCGTACCGGGTGGGGCAGGGCGGCGAGGGCGGCCAGTTTGCGGTTGGCGTCCTGGAGCAGGCGGACCGGTCCCTCGCCCACCGGGACGGGGGCCGGCGCCTCGGCGCCGGGGTCGCGTTCGCAGGCGTCCACCCGGCCGGCGACGACCGCGAAGACGGCGTCCCGTAACGCCATCATGCAGACGACCCGTAACTGGGCGGCGCCCGCGTACCCGTGCCTGATCAGCTCCGTGCCGGGCCAGCGCGCTCCCCCGGCCTCGCGCACCAGCTCGGCCCACTCCTCACCGCTGATCCGGCGGGAGCGCAGCAGCAGGGCCTCGGGCCCCGGCGCGCCCGGGCTCTCGGCGCCGACGACGAGTCCGCGGCGGAAGTGGAAGGTCCCGCCGGGACTGCCGGCCGCGCGCAGCGCCCCGGTGAACTCCTCGCGCCCGCACTCGGCCAGGGCGCCCAGCAGCACGTGGTAGCCGATCCGGCCCAGGGAATCGGCGTCGGATTCGGACACGGAATCGCGGATGACCGACATCACTCCCCTTGCCAATTCACCTGGGCATTTCGCACATACGCCTGACACGTAGCGCTGAGGGGGTATGTGTATCAGTCCGGGCGCATATTCCGGCCGGGGTCTCGCTACCTGACGGAAGTTGAATTCTCTCGCCGCCGAAGCGTCACTGAACGGTCTTTGTTCGACGCTCATTTGACCGAACGGTCACCGGTTCGGTGACCGGTTCAGTCGCCCAGCACCCGTACGGGCAACGGCCGCAGCGCCTCCCGCAGCGCCGCCGCCAGCTCCTCGTACTCCGCGCTCCGCACGGCGCCCGCGCGCATCGCGAGGCCGATCCGGCGGGTCGGGGCCGGGGCGGCGAAGCGGCCCGTGCGGAGCTGGTCGCTGCGGCCCGCCTCGACCTTGACGGCGGTGTGCGGCAACAGCGTCACGCCGAGGCCGCCGGCCACGAGCTGGACGAGGGTGGACAGACCGGCGGCCGTGGTGGTGACCGGGGCGTCCGCGCGCCCCGCCTCACGGCACACATCGAGCGCCTGGTCGCGCAGACAGTGCCCTTCGTCCAGGAGCAGCAGGTCCAGCTCGCGCAGCGCCTCGCGCGGGATGTCCGTATGCCCGCCGAGGGGATGGTCGAGGGGCGTCACGAGCACGAAGTCCTCGTCGAACAGGGGGAGTTCGAGGATGCCGGGCAGGCCGGTCGGTACGGCGATCAGGAGGAGGTCGAGACGGCCGGTGGTCAGGCCGTCCAGGAGTGCGGCGGTCTGCTCCTCGTGGACCTGGAGGTCGAGGGCCGGGTAGCGGTCCTGGACGAGACGCAGGACGGCGGGCAGCAGATAGGGCGCGACGGTGGGGATCACCCCGAGCCGCAGCGCCCCGGTGAAGGGCGCGCGCACGGCCTCGGCCTCCTCCATCAGCGCGCCGACCGCGTCCAGCACGGCCCGGGCGCGTACGGCGAGCCGCTCACCGGCGGGCGACAGCAGCACCTTGCGGGTGGTGCGCTCGACCAGGGTGACGCCGAGGGCCTCCTCCAGGGCGGAGACGGCACCCGAGAGGGCGGGCTGGCTCATGCCGATCGTGGCGGCGGCGTCCCGGAAGTGCAGGTGGTCCGCGACGGCCACGAAGGCACGCAGCTGGGCGAGACTGGGGCGACGGCGCCCGTCGGTGGTCCTGGCGGCGGCCATGCCCGTACTCCCGACTCCCGACCCATGGTTTTCTGGGTTCCGCTGATAGTTTTTGCGGATCAACATGGATGAGTGTAGTGATTCGCCTGATCAATGGTGGTGAGTGGGTATGGGCATCGCGGAACTGAAGTCCGCCCTGCCGGACTTCGCGGCGGACCTGCGTCTCAACCTGGGCTCGGTCGTCGACCGCTCCCGGCTCACCCCGCAGCAGCTGTGGGGCACGTTGCTGGTCTCCGCGATCGCGTCCCGCTCGCCGCGGGTGCTGCGCGAGCTGGGCCCTGAGGCCAGGGCGCGGCTCTCGCCTGCGGCGTACACGGCCGCCCGGTCGACCGCGGCCGTCATGGCGATGAACAACGTCTTCCACCGCACCCGCCATCAGCTCTCCGACCCGGAGTACGCCCGACTGCGCACCGGGCTGCGGGCGAACGTGCTCGGCGATCCGGGCGTCGAGCGGACCGACGCCGAGCTGTGGTCGGTGGCGGTGTCGGCGGTCAACGGCTGCGGCGCCTGCCTGGACGCGCACGAGCGGGTGCTGCGCGGGGCGGGCGTCGACCGGGAGACGGTCCAGGAGGCGTTCAGGATCGCGGCGGTGGTGCAGGCGGTCGGCACGACGCTGGACGCGGAGGCGATCCTCACCGAGCGCTGAGGGGTGAGGGGCGTCGGCGACTGGACGCGGCAGGCGGTACGTCCGACAATGGGCGGACCCTCACTCCGTTCGTCGCCGCCTTCGTCGTACCGGCCGCGAGGACCGTGTTTCTCCGATTGAGGGAGCCACCGCAATGACCGTCGTCCTGGTGCTGATGGCCGCCGTCGCTCTGACGGCCGCCGCCGTCCTGCCGCGCGTGCTGACTCGGGCCGGCTGGCCCGACCGGGAGCCGGTGCTCGGGCTGTGGGTCTGGCAGTGCCTGGTCGCCACCGTGCTGGCGTGCTGTCTCGCCGCGCTGCTGCTGGGTGCGACGGCCGCGTTCGGGACCGTACGGGTCCATGCCTTCGCGCCGGCGCCGGACGCCGTCAGCGCCGCGTACGGGCTGGGGCCCGCGCCCGTCTGGCTCACCGTACTGACGCTGCTGCTGGCCTGTGGGGCGGCCTGGACGGTCGCCATGCTCGCCCGGGAACTCGCCGAGGCGCGCAGACGACGCCGATTGCGGCGGCTGCATCTGCGGGAGCGGGCACCGGATCTGCCTGCCGGGTTTCCGGCGGCGCGGGGGCCGTTGCTGGTCCTTGAGGACGAGTATCCCGACGCCTGGCTGCAGCCGGGGCCCACGCCTCGACTCGTCGTCACCACGGGTGCGTTGAGGCGACTGTCCGACCATGAGCTGGACGCCGTACTCGCCCATGAACTCGGTCATGCGCGGGCCCGTCACGACTGGCTGCTGCATCTGTCGCAGGCGCTGGCGAGTGGGTTCCCGCGGGTGCCTGTCTTCGCGCACTTCCGGGACCAGACGTATCGGCTGGTCGAACTGGCCGCGGACGACACGGCGTCGCGGCGGTGTGGTCACCGTACGACCGCGGTCGCGCTGATCGAGCTGAACCGGCATCGGGGTGTGCTGTCCTGCGCGTGTACGCGCGGGCAGTTGGGGGATCGGGTCGAGCGGTTGTTGGCGCCGCCGCCTCGGTTGGATGCGGGGTATCGCGCCGTGGCGCTTCTGGCTGCCGCCGTGGCGCCGCTGATTCCGTTGCTGATTGCTCTGGGGCCTGCCTTGAAGGTGCTCAACTGACTTTGCCGGTGGGTGGGTTGCTTGGGTGGTGCGTAACCCGCGGGTCCGCTGTGGCTGGTCGCGCAGTTCCCCGCGCCCCTTACGGGGCCTCCGGCCCCTCAGGGGCACTTCCCAGGGCCGTTGCTCCTCTTGGCTGAGGTGCGTGCCGTAGGGCTGCCGTCTCCTGGGTGTGGGCCTGGGAGTACGAGTGGAGGTAACTGACCACCGTGTTCGTCACCGCTACCAGGGGTACGGCTACCACCGCGCCGCCGATTCCCGCCACCAGGCCGCCTGCCGCCACCGACAGGACTACCGCCAGTGGGTGGACCCGGACCGCGCGGCCCAGGATGAAGGGCTGCAGGACGTGGCCCTCGATCTGCTGTACGGCCAGGACCACCACGATGACCAGTACCGCCGTGAAGACGCCCTGCGTCACCAGTGCCACCACGACCGCCAGGGCGCCCGAGGCGACCGCGCCGACCAGTGGGATGAAGGAGAACAGGAAGATGAACACGGCCAGCGGGACGGCCATCGGGACGTCCAGGAAGTAGATGCCGAGGCCGATGAAGATGGCGTCGATCAGAGCCACTATCACCGTGCCGCGCACGTACGCCGTCAGCGTGCGCCAGGCTCGCGGGCCCGCGCCGGCGACACCGGGCCGGGCCGCCGCCGGAACCAGCTTCAGCGTCCACTCCCAGATGCGCTTGCCGTCGTAGAGGAGGAAGAGCGTCGAGAAGGCCGCGAGCAGGATGCCGGTCAGGGTCTCGACGATGACCGTGACGCCCTCCAGGCCCGCCGACGTGATCTCGTCCGTGTTGGCGCCGATCGCGTCGCGCAGGTTCTCGGCGATCTTGTTGATCTGCTTGTCGGTGACGTGGAAGGGGCTGTTGAGCAGCCAGTTGCGCAGCTCGTCGACGCCGTCCTGGACCTGGTCGGAGAGCTGGTCGGTGTTCTCGATGACCTGCCAGGTCACGAACCAGCCGATCAGCCCCATCACGACGAAGCCGAGGATCGCGGTGAGCGCGGTCGCGGGGCCTCGCGGCATGCCCCACCGGGTGAGGCGGGCGACGGTCGGCTGGAGCAGCGCGGTGATGAGCAGCGCCACCACGAAGGCGAAGACGACGAGTTGGACGGCGCTGATGACCCGCATCAGCACCCAGAGGGTCCCCGCGAGGATCAGCAGCCGCCAGCCCGCCTCGGCGGCGACCCGTACGCCCCAGGGGACCACGGAGGCGGGTTCGGGGCGGATCGCGGGCACTACGGGGGTGGTGGAGGTGGTGGGGGCGGCAGAGGGGTCGTCGTGCTCGGGGGCCGGCTCCGGTGACGGCGGGGAAGCGGTGTCGTCGGTGTGTTCCTTCTCCACCTCGGCCCGGCGTTCGTCCAACCGCTCGCCCATCTCGGTCAGCCGGGTGCCGATCCGGCCGAGCCAATGCGGCACTCGCGACATGATGCGCCCTCGTCCCCCTTGTCACTCCCGCTGCGGTCCGCGTCCGACCGTACATGGCCGAAGCCCCTCACCGAAGGACGGTGAGGGGCTCGGAAAGGTTGAGAGAACTGAGCCTGGAGATGCGCGGCGGCTCAGTAGTAGTTGTTGACCGTCCAGAACTCCCACGCACCGCACGGGCTGTCGTAACGGTCGTTCATGTAGCTCAGGCCCCACTTGATCTGGGTGGCCGGGTTCGTCGCCCAGTCGGCGCCTGCCGAGGACATCTTGGAACCCGGGAGCGCCTGCATGAGGCCGTACGCGTCGGAGGTGGGGTTGTCCGCCGTGTAGTCCCAGCTGGACTCGTGGTCCACGATGTTGCTGAAGCACTGGAACTGGTCGGCCGGGACGATCTGGCGCGCCATCTCCTGGACTTCGGCGATCGTGTACGAGGCCTGCTGCGGGAAGCTGGACGCGTCGCGCGTCGCGGAACGGCTGGCCGCCTCTTCCGCTGCCTTGCGCGCCTTGGCCTCTTCCTCGGCCTTCTCGGCGGCCTTCTGCTTGGCCACGGCGTCCTTGGCAGCCTGCTTGCGCGCAGACTCCTCGGCGTCCTTCTTCGCGGTGGCGTCCGCGGCGATGGCCTGGACATCGGCCTGCTGCGTCAGGGACGCGGTCTGCACCTGGGCCTGGGAGCCCACGGGTATGTCCGTGAGCAGCGTGGTGTCGCCTACCAGTGCCTCGGCGTCGTTGGGAGTGCCGGTCTGGCCGGAGGCCACACCTGTAACTGCGCCGACAGCGGTGACCGCGGTGGCCGAGGCCACTGCCAGTCCCCGGACCGAAATCCGGCTCACACGGTTTCCTTCCAGCATCGCCCGCTTCGGTGACCCTGGCGGACGCAATCTTGCCCCAAGACGCTGGCCTCCCAACTGCGGGGTCACGGGAGACGCGGGCCCGGTGGGCAACTCCCTTGCGGGGAGCGCCGCGTGGTGCACGGGCGGCATACGACGGGGAGTATGGAGTTGACTGTGATGCTGCTGTGGTGCCGTATCGCTGGGGGCACAGATGTGTCGTATGCGGGGCCTGACAGGAGTGAGACTCTAGCCGTACCCGGACGCCGGGTGGCAATTCTGAGTTGAGTGTGAAAGCTCACACCTCGTTTGCCCCGGGTGATTTGAGGAAATCCGCAGACGCGGAAGCGCCGCCCGGCTAGGCTCTTCGCCTTTTGCCGGACGGCGCCAACTATGGGAATTCTTGGGTCAGATGTGCCCGTCCTCCAGCATTTCGGTCACCAGGGCCGCGATCTGAGACCGTTCGGACCGGTTGAGGGTGACATGCGCGAAGAGCGGGTGTCCCTTCAGCTTCTCGACGACGGCGACGACACCGTCGTAGCGGCCGACTCGCAGATTGTCCCGTTGTGCCACGTCATGGGTGAGAACCACCCGTGAGTTGGAGCCGATCCGGGACAGCACCGTGAGCAGGACGTTCCGCTCCAGCGACTGGGCCTCGTCCACGATCACGAACGCGTCGTGGAGCGAGCGGCCGCGGATGTGGGTGAGCGGCAGCACTTCGAGCATGCCGCGTGCGGTGATCTCCTCGATGACCTCGCGGCTGGTGACCGCGGACAGCGTGTCGAAGACCGCCTGGGCCCAGGGGCCCATCTTCTCGGACTCGGAGCCGGGCAGATAGCCCAGTTCCTGCCCGCCCACCGCGTACAGCGGCCGGAAGACCATCACCTTCTGGTGCTGCCGCCGCTCCAGCACGGCCTCGAGTCCGGCGCAGAGCGCGAGCGCCGACTTGCCGGTGCCGGCCCGGCCGCCCATCGACACGATCCCGATGTCCGGATCGAGGAGGATGTCGAGCGCGATCCGCTGCTCCGCACTCCTCCCCTTGATCCCGAAGACCTCGCGATCCCCTCGTACGAGGCGGACGTTGCCCTCGGCCGTGACGCGCCCGAGGGCCTTGCCGCGCTCCGACTGGATCGTCAGACCGGTGTGCACCGGCATCTCGGCGGCCTCGGGGACGTAGGCGTGCCCTTCCTCGAAGAGGAGGTCCACCTGTTCGCCGGGCAGGGTCAGTTCGGACATTCCGGTCCAGCCGGAGGAGCCCGTGATGGCCAGCTCCGCGCGGTACTCCTCGGCGAGGAGTCCGACGGACGAGGCCTTGATCCTGAGCGGCAGGTCCTTCGACACGACTGTGACGTCGTACCCCTCGGCCTGCAGATTACGGGCGACCGCGAGGATGCGGGAGTCGTTGTCCCCCAGGCGATAGCCGCTTGGCAGCACGCTGGGGTCCGAGTGGTTGAGCTCGACACGGACGGTGCCACCCAGCTCCCCGATCGGAATCGGGGCGTCGAGGCGACCGAACCGGACCCGGAACTCGTCCAGCAGGCGCAGGGCCTGCCGGGCGAAGTACCCGAGTTCGGGATGGTGCCGCTTGGCCTCCAGTTCTGTGACCACGACGATCGGCAGCACGACTTCGTGCTCGTCGAAGCGGTTCAGAGCGCCTGGATCGGCCAGCAGGACGCTGGTGTCGAGAACATAGGTGCGCCGGTCTGGCATACGGCGCTTTGTGCTGGTCACCACGGAAGGACGTACCCCCTCGGATGAGGTCGGGGAGCGACGAAGGAGATCTGGACCGGTCGACGGCCGCAGTGCGCGGGCCGAGAACCGGCCCTCCGCCTGTTCGCCCGTGCTGTGACCACACGGTCGGGCTGGTGCAAAGGGCCTCCCGGGCGGACGGCCCCGTGCCGTCCGCTGAGATACGACACCCGTGGTTCGGGTGTCGACCTGCTTGGCTTATGCCCTCGAACATGCGCCGCCATGCCACGCCGCAGGGCGGCGCGCTGGTGAACTCCTTGTTACTTCCGCCCCAAGGGGGGTGACTTTCACCTCATCGGCACATTACGAGCGGGTACGTGCCCGCTCCCGGCTCAACTGCCGTAACGCCGATGACGGGCCGCGTAGTCGCGCAGGGCGCGCAGGAAGTCGACCTTGCGGAAGGCCGGCCAGAAGACCTCGCAGAAGTAGTACTCCGAATGGGCGGTCTGCCAGAGCATGAACCCGGACAGCCGCTGCTCGCCGCTGGTCCGGATGACGAGGTCGGGGTCGGGCTGGTCGCTGGTGTAGAGGTGCTTGCCGATCAGGTCGGTGTCGACGTTCTCGGCGAGTTCCTCCAGCGAGGTGCCCTTGTCGTGGGCGTCGAGCATCATCGAGCGCACGGCGTCGGCGATCTCCTGCCGGCCCCCGTAAGCGATGGCGACGTTGACGAGTATTCCGCCCGTCACATGCGCGGTGGCCTCCTCGGCCTCCTTGAGCTGGGTCTGCAGCTGGCCCGGGAGCAGATCGGGGTTGCCGACGTGGTGGACGCGCCAGCGGCCGTCGGCGGCGAGGGAGGTCACGACGTCCTCGATGATCCCGAGCAGCGGTGCCAGTTCCTCCGGCGGACGGGTGAGGTTGTCCGTGGAGAGCAGCCAGAGGGTGACGACCTCGACGTCGGTCTCGGAGCACCAGCCGAGGAATTCCTCGATCTTGTCGGCGCCGGCCTTGTGCCCCTGGGCGGTGGTGGAGCCCGCGGCCTTCGCCCAGCGCCGGTTGCCGTCCACGATGACGCCGATGTGCTTGGGCACCTGGTCGTGGTCGAGGTGGCCTTCCACCCTGCGTGTGTAGACCCTGACCAGCAGCCGGCGCAGGTTGTCGCGCAGGTTCACGTGTTTGTCAGCCCCTCCGTACGGATCGGACAGGCGCGGCCGGGCGCATTCCCCTGGCGCGATTCTCTGCCCCTTTGGCGGTCCTCGGGGGTGGCTTGGGTGGCGATCCCCGGAGGGGAAGCGTACCGCTGCGGGGCGGGGGGTCCTGCGTCCGGGGGAACGGGCGCCCTGCGGTCCCCGGGAAGGGGACGGGGCGGGCCGGTGTCCGGGACGGGGACGGCGGGTGGGTGTCCGGGCGATCCGGGCGGGAGGGGAGCGTCGGTATCCGGCTGCTCCGGCCGGGCACAAAAAACGGGCCGGTCCGTGGGGGGGAGACGGACCGGCCCGAGGGGGGGCTTCCACCATAACCCTTCGTGAGTGATGCCGCGTACATCGGCGCGGAACAACTACTCTCCGAAGTCGCCCGGCAACGCGCGGATGGCCTCCGGAGCCCGTTTTCATGGTGGGATCATGGCCAGAAAACAGCTGATTCCCAGGAAAAAACCCGGGATCCGGGATGATCCATAGGGATCCGGCGGGTTTCACCCCCCTTGTGAACACACCCGTCCCACCCCAGGGCCATTCGGGCACCGGACGTGTCGCGGAGGGGTTCCGGGCTCGGCGTCCCTCCCTAGGGCGACCCTGTCGCGAACGCCCGCTTGACGCCGTCGCTAACTTCGCAGCCATGGCCACGTTCACCACTTCGGAGACACCCGAGCCGGTTCCGCTGGAGCTTGCCGAGACCGGCCGGGCCCGCCGGCGCGGGCTGCTGGGCCGGGACGGAATCGAGGGCGCGCTGCTGCTGACGCCCGCGAGTTCGGTGCACACGTTCGGGATGCGGTTCGCGATCGACGTCGCCTATCTGGACGGAAAGGCGCGGGTCCGGGCGGTAAGAACCATGCGTCCGGGGCGAGTTGGACTCCCCCGCCCCTGGGTCCGATCGGTCCTGGAGGCGGAGGCCGGGGCGCTGGAGAGGTGGGGGGTGCGGCGGGGCGTACGACTCACGATCCGGGCGGACGACGCGGCGCCGGAGGACGGCTGAGCAGGAGCGGGGCGCTCGCCGACGAGTGCGAGAGGGGTAGGCAGGGCACCGCGCAGGCCCCTCCTCTGCGCGGTACCGCCCGCGCCACTTTGCTCACGCGAATTACCTTTACCTAAATTTACGCGACCCCGACCCATGCTCGCGAACCTCCGCGATAACGATGTGGAAACCTCGTGAAGCCTTTTCGGGCATACGTACACATGTCTCGCAGGCGACAAGCGGGGCCACATCCGCTTCGCCGAGATTTCGCCAATATTCGGACGGGGGTGAACGATATCCGGAAGTTTGCGGATGATAAGAGATGAGATGTCACGTTTGATGCGCATTTTTTGAGAGTACGGAACGGAAGGGCAGCCCGGAGCAAGACGGCTCGCGGCGGCCCGGGCGGCAGTTACTCGCCAGTTCTGCAGCTGCGGCGGGAGGGCGAGGGAAGGGCAGCGGAAGCAGGTCCTCCGGTAGGTCGCGGTCGACCGACCGCCGCGGGAGAGGCGTGGGAGGCGTACGGGCCGGGTCAGCCGGACGACTTGCGGGCGTCGAAGAGATGACGGCTGCTGTACGCCACGAACGACCCCTCGGCCTCGATCCGCTCGTACAGGGACCGGAGTTGGGGCCGGTAGGCGTCGACGGTGAACCCGGGGACCATCCAGATCACCTTGCGCAGGAAGTGCACGACGGCGGCGATGTCGTGGAACTCCATCCGCAGCCGCTCGGCCCGCAGCTCGACGATCTCCAGCCCGGCGGCTTCCGCGCCGGCGCGCTCGCGGTCGGGGTGGCGGGCGTTGCGCCGCTCGTCCGGCTGCGGTCCGAGAAAGTGCTCGACGAGTTCGTACACGCTGGACGGCCCGACGTGCTGGGCGAAGTACGTACCACCGGGTCGCAGGACGCGGGCGATCTCGGCCCAGGGCGGGGACACGGGGTGCCGGCTCACGACCAGGTCGAAGGCGCCGTCGGCGAAGGGCAGCGGCGCGTCGTCCGGTACGGCGACGACCGCGGCGCCGCGCGGATGGAGCAGCGCGGTGGCCTTGGCGACGTTCGGCGGCCAGCCCTCGGTGGCGACGGTGAGCGGGGGCAGCGTCGGGGCGGTGTTGAGCACCTCACCGCCGCCGGTGTGCAGGTCGAGCGCGGCGGACACCCCGGCCAACCGCTCCCCCATGGCGCGGGCGTACCCCCAGGAGGGCCGCGCCTCGGTGGCCCGCCCCTCGAACCAGGAGAAGTCCCATCCGTCGGTGGGGACGGAGGCGCCTTCGGCGAGGAGTTCTTCGAAGGTGAGCATGGACATGGAGGTGATATTCGCAGGCAGTTGTCAGTTGCCGCTGATAATTTCCGCCGCAATGACGGAAGCGGGAGAGGGAGAGGCGGTCCGGGACATGCTGTACGCCGATGACGAGGTGACGACGCTGCGCGCGAAGCTCGACCAGGAGCGGGACGCGGTGCTGTGGAAGCTGGAGGGCCTGGACGAGGAGCAGGTCCGCAGACCGATGACACCGTCGGGCACGAGTCTGCTGGGGCTGGTGAAGCATCTGGCGTCGGTCGAGTACGGCTGGTTCGTAGAGACGTTCGGGAGGGAGACGGAACCGCTCTGGTTCAACCCATACCTGGGGGAGGACATGAGCGCCGGCCCGGACGAGACAAAGACCCAGATCACCGACTTCTACGCCCGGGCCCGCGCCGCCGCCGACCGCGTACTGACGGAACTCCCCCTGGACACCCTGGGCAAGCCGACCTGGCGGGACGACGAGTGCTCGCTGCGCTGGGTCCTGGTGCGTATGACGGCGGAGACGGCACGGCATGCGGGGCACATGGACATCGTGCGGGAGCTGATCGACGGGGCGACGGGAGAGTACGGGCGGTCATGACGTCGCGGAGTCCTGGGCGTCATGGACGTTCTGGATGTTCTGAACGTCGAGGACGAGCATGATGTGCTCGTTGTCGCCGTAACGGACCGTACCGGTGGGACGGAAGCCGTGCTTTTCGAGGAGGCGGACGGAGCCGGTGTTCTCGGCGAACGGGTCGGCGTACAGCGGCCGGTTGGTCTCGCGCCGCAGGAACAGCCCGAGGGCGACGCTTCCAACGCCTCTCCCCCAGTACGGCCGCCCGAGCCAGTACCCGATAAAACGCCGCTCACCGAGGTCCGGATCGCTGTCCCACCAGGCGACGATGCTGCCGGCGGGCTCGCCGTCCACGGTGACCGTCTGCACGAACACGGTGCTGTCGCCGAGGATCTTCGACTTCCAGTGCGCCATGAAGGCGTCCCGCGGCCGAGGCGTGAACCGCGACCGCCGGACGGCTTCGGGATCGTGCTCGTAGGCGAGAAGAAACTCCAGGTCGGCTTCGGTGACGTCGCGGAGTTGTACGTCGATGTCGGTCGTCATGGTGGGGAGTCTGGCAGGGGCCACTGACAGCGCCGGAAGGACGAGCGGGCCGCCGCCGTTTCCTACACGCTGCCGGGCTCGTCGAGAAAGCGAAGCAGCACGGCGGCCTCGGCGCGGAGCTGCGCGGCTCGGTCGGCGTGTGCGGGCGAGGTCAACTGGGCGGCGGCGTCGAGCCGCTCGGCGACTTCAGCACGTACGACATCCTCCACGCCGCTCTCGCTCAGCTCCTGCCGGACCGCTTCGGTGGCGCCGGCACCGACTGGCGCCTGCTCAATGGCGACGCCGCGAAGCGCGGTGTGGTCTACGGGCACGGCCTCGGCGTTGTCCAGGGCACCGAGGGTTGCGCGAAGGGCGCTCACGGCGACCTTGTCCCGGGCGCGCATGGCTTCGGGGAGGGCTTGACGCATGCGGAGACGTAGGGACATGCGGGCGACTTTAACGAACGGAGGTGGGACCGCCCGCGGTCCCGATGACAGCTCGCCATTGGGGCTCGCCGCTGGCGACCCGCTCGTACCGCAGGAGTTCGACGCCGTTGCCGAGAGTACGTGTCTCGATGGGCCGGAGCCGGGTGAGGCGCTTTGGGAAACCGAGCGCGCGGGCCTACGCCGCGCGCTCGCCGAAGGCCACAGTGCTGCCGCCATCGGCCACTACGTGCAGATCGACCGTGACGTCCAGCGCGCCTGCGAGACGGGCCAGAAGGCCAGCAGTGACAGGCAGCATGCCAGCCAGTTCCAGCGCATCCACCGCATCGGCGGTCATTCCGAGGCGCTCACCCAGCGCGGACTGAGACAGGCCCAGGGATGTGCGCCGGTCGTACACCAGCTGCCCCAGGGCAAGCGCCAACCGGATCTGCTCACGCTCGGCGGCGACTTCTGGGGGCTCCGAGCAGCCCTGAACAGTGCTCCGCTCCCGAGCCAACGTCCAGCAGGTGTGATTCACGATTCCTCTGGGGTGACGTCCGCGACCGGTTCGGTGAACGAGACGGTCTGGAGGATGGCCGCCACCATGTCGCAGAACTCGGCCCAATAGTCCGTCGATGCCGTGTAGAGGGTGAAGATCGCGGTGAACGGGCCGGTGGAGAAAGGGACATGGACCTGAATCTGCCCGGTGAGGAGATCCGCGGCCTCACCACTCGCCGTCGCTTCCGGCCTCAACTTGAGTTCGCGCAGAGTTACACAGGACACCGCTGGGCCACAGGGCAGGTCGAGCCAGCGAGCGTCGTTGTACGAATCCCTGGAGAGAGTCGCGAGGATTCCCTGGGCCACGACGTCAGCGTCAGCAGCAGCTTGGTCCGTCGGGATGGCAGCCACGGTGAAGGCGCACTGGACGGCACCGTCGGAAAGGCTGTGCCTGGCCACCTCTCCGTTTTCGTCTCCGTCTCCTTCGTCCTCCGCCGTGGAGAACAGACCCATCGCGGCGTACGAGACTCCGGTGCCGGCCATGAGTTCGGCTATGGCCGCGTAGTAGGGGGCGGCGGGCTCCCAAATGGTGTCGTCGCCGCGGGAGTAGAGCGCTCGTACGAAGGTCTGGGCGCGCTCGACGCGCTCTTCGGGGGTGTCGGCGAGGGGGAGGGCGAAGAAGCCTTCCGGGACGTTGAACGAGAGGGGCGGGGGCTCTTCACCGGCGGGGGTGGTCGGAAGCGCGCTCGTCGAGTCGGTGGCGGCTGTCATGGCGGGGAGGTTGTCCTTGGAGAGTTCAGAGGCAGAGGCAGAGGTGGGGCCGGAGTTCAGAAGTCGTCTGGGTGGAGGTCCTCGAACTTAGCCGCCTCGATGCCCTGTGCGTCCATGATCAATGGGTTTTCGGTAAGACCGAAAAACGAATCGACCTTACTCGGTACGACGAATTCGACCCGGTAATGACCGCAAGCATGGAGACTGACTACCGGGGGTGCTGCGTTCGGTGCGTCGGATTCTGCAAGGAATTTCTCGACAGTGGTGCGCTGCCCCGGTGTGAGCGCGTCCAGGCGGATGATTTCATGAGGGAGGAGGTACCTGGTGAATTTCTCTCGCGCAGGGGAGCGCAGTCTGCACCACGAGCCGTCACTGAAGACGATCTCGGCGTCGGTCCCGGTTTTGTAACGCCTGGGCTTTACCTGGCGGATCTTGTCCAGCGGGATCTCCCAGAGGACTTCGTCCTCGATGAGCTTGTCGTTCTTCTTGGAGTACGGGAAGCCGACGATGACCAGTCGGCGGTCCGTGACGATCGCATGGGTGCGGTAGTGCTTCTCGGGAGAGCGTGCGGGATCCAGTTGCCAGGGCAGGGTGCGGGCGATGGTGCCGGGCGCGGCCCACATGACAGGGAAGTCGAGTACCTCGTTGTTTCGGTCGTCCGGGGTATCAGAGCCGGACTTATACGCCTGATAGTTATCAGGGCCGACACTGCCTCCGACAGAGCTGAGGACGCCCATGACAGCGACACCCAGAGCGATTGCTGCGCCTTTGACGGTGTTGCGTCCGACTGCACCGCCCGTCGAACGTGCCGTGTACACGGGGCCCTCGGGCCAGCCGGCCAGCTCGTGCTGGATGTCTTTGCGCTCTGTGTCGCGGAACCACCGCATGCCGCTGACACGGGTGGCTTCGCCGGTGGCGAAGGTGACAAGTGCGCGGGCGAGAAGCGTCTCACCCGGTTCGGGCTGCCAGATGTCCATGACTGTATGCATCTTCCTGAGCGGCGGATCCGGGAGATTTGTCCTGCGCGTTCACTCTGACAGCGCGCGTCGGCAGTTCAGTTGCCCGTAGCCGACTTCTCGAACTGGTCTCCTGGGAAGAGGGCATCTCCCACGTGCTGGTGGATGCTCGTGATCTTGGGGAAGATCTTGAGCCCGGCGTCCATGGCGATGCCCGCTCCCAAGGGGTTGATGTTCACCCCCGGAAGGAGATTGGCTCCTCTGGAGCCCACCCACTGGCCGGAATGAAAGCCCTGGTTGACGATCCCTCCCATGCGGGACAGCACGCTGCTGGTCCCGTGTGCGACCTCGTACACGTGCTCGGCCGTACCGCCGAGGATCACCTTGCCGGGCAACAGGGGGACTCCCCCCTTGACGAACTCGGCCTTTTTGCCCGCGGCCAGGAGCACCCGTGAGGCAGCGGCCTGCGTTGCCTGAAACCCTTCGCCGAGCGCGGCGGCTTTGGCGATCCCAGCGGTGCTGGCCGCCAACCGGGTTTTACCAACCACCTTGACCCCCTTGCTGAATGCCCCGACCCCCGGCAGGAGCCCCATCGCGTCGAGTCCGATCTGCATCCAGCTCACATCCTCACCCGCAGCCTTGGCAATGCCATGGGCCGCGAGGGCGAGACCGCTGGTGACGATCGCGGCCGTGGCGAAGATCGCCGCGAGGGGCGGGAACGGAAGCGTGATGATGGTCAGCAGGGCCAGGATCGCGGTCAGGTCGCTCAGCAGGTCGCCGATCAGTTTGATCTGGTCGGCGTGTTCCTTGATCCAGTCGCCGGTGGCGTCCCAGGCATCCGCGACGCCCTTGGTGAGCTTGTCCCAGAAGCCGGGTTCGTCGGGCGCGATGTCGGCGGCCTTGTCGAGATCCTTGCTGATCTTCGCGGCGGCCAGACTGTAGCGGTCCTCAAGGTCGTGGAGTTTATCGATGACTCCGTCCACATCACCGGAGGCCTTGCCGTACTCCTCGGTGCCTTCCTTGGCTTTCGCCTTGGCGTCGATCTTCTCCCCGGCGGTCCGCTCCAGTCGGGCCGTCTCGTCCTGGAAGTCCTGGAGTTCGCCCGCCCAGCGGTGCAACGCGCGTGAGGCCTTGTCGAAGGAGTCGTGGCTCTTGCGGATGAGCGGGGTGACGTCCTCACCTATGTACTCGGTGAAGGCAAGCGCGGCCTTGCCCTTCCACGCCCCGGTCTCGATCTGCTCCAGCTCCCGCAGGGACGTGCCCAGCTCGCTGGCCAGCTTGCCGAGTTGCCTGGCCAGGTCGCGGGTGTCCTCGACGCTGCCGGGAGTGGGGTCCCGGCCGATGTTCGGCAAGGACGAAAGGCGGTCCTTCACGTCACTTGCCCTTCTTCTTGGCCTTGGCGGACTTGAGCGACTCGGCGAGGTCCAGGTCGAGCTTGCTGAACGTGTCGTCGATGTGGTTGATCATCTTGACCGCACCCTGGGTGTGCTTGCCGAGCTGCTTGATGCCGTAGCCCCACTCGTCGGCGAAGTCCCGCAGGTCCTCGACGAGCTTGCTCTCGCCGAGAACCGAGGCGTCGGCGGCGCGCAGGCTGCGACGGGCATTCTCCATGCGGTCACTGATGGTGGAGAAGGTCTTCTTCAGATCCTCGAAAATCGTGTCTTCGAGGCGCAGGTCACTCATGTGGTGTCTGGTCTCTCCGGGAGGACGACGGACTGAGCTGCGCAGCCCTTCGCGTCTGATGGTGATCAGCGGTTGACGGCCTGGATTTCCTGCACGGTGACTTCCTGGTCGTTTCCGAAGGTTCCGTCAGGGAGCCTCGTCGGGTTGGGGTTGCCCGTTCCTGTCCAGGTGATCTCCCAAGTGATGGTTGCCTGGAGCTTGAACGTGCCATCGCCGGAAGAGCGGAGGTATCTGACGCCACAGGGCGGGGTCTGGTCGGCTTTGCCCGTGGCGTACGGCTCGCCGATCGAGCCGTCGTTGCCGAACGTGCACTCACCAGAGGCAGGGTAGGTCTCGGCGTCGGCCGTACCCGGCTCAAGCCTGAGGGAGACGGGCTTGGCCGTGGTGGTGGCCTGGATGTTCAGTGCACCCACGTTGAGCGCGGCGGTCACTGAGACTTCCTTGAACATCGACTTGTCCAGCCAGGCCCAAGTAGGAAGGTTGACCTTGGTGATGTCAGCAGGAGCCAGGGTGACCTTGGTGGTCGGCAACTGGATCCGGTTGTAGGCGAGTTCGGCGAGAACCTGCGGGGTCACCGCGTTCTCGACCGGCGGAGTGTCTCCGTTCTCGACCCAGAAAGGCTGCTTGTCACAGCGCTGGGCCTCGGGCTCCATCCAACGGTCCTCGTCGCGGACGGCGACCCACCAACTGCCCTCGTCCTTCTGGTCGAGGTTGTAGTTCTTGTACTCGCCGTCCTTGTAGGTGTTCCGGAAGTCCCCGACGGCCCGCTTCGCATAGTTGGCCTGGCCGGGCGTGTTCAACGTCGTGTTGTACTCGTCCTCGACCTGCTTCGAGAACTCCTCGGCGGAGCGCGGTTCGTACCAGCAGGCCGGCGGAGTCCAGTTCCCCACTGCTGCGAGCGCGCCGGACGATCCATTGTTCCCCACGGCGGAACCACTGAACGTGATCCGGGATTCAAGCGTGTAGCCCTTGCTTGCACCCTCCTGTTTCACGGCTCCTTCGTTGCCGCTGCCGAGGTCCACGTCGGCGTGGGCGGGAGAAGGAACCAGCACGCAGGCGACTGCGGTGGACGCCAGGACGAGCCGAGTGCGACCGGAGATCACGGCGTGCATGTGTCGTTCGCCCTTTCGGAGTTGAGCACAGCGGTCTGCCATACACCCTTGTCGCTCTTCTCCAGGCGGGTGGAGTAGAGGAGGTACGACTTGTCAGTGACCGGAGTCTTTGCCGCCGCGCCGGTGGCCCTGTCCTTGACGAATGCCTTGCCCTCGAACGAGCAGTAGGTGAGGGTCGCCTTGCCCTCCGCATAGACATCGACACTCGGCTTGAAGTAGCGAGTCTCACCCGTCATGGATTTCTTGGCATCCACAAACTCCTTGACCCACTGGGAGGCCCCAACCAGGGCGTCACCCTTGTAGTAAAAGGCCAGCACCGGCTCGTCGGCATTTCCCTCGGTGATGGCGTACGCCAACGCATCGATGCGTCGCGAAGCGTCCGCCAGCACCGCGTCCTTGACTGCGTCGCCGGTTTCCCAGCCCTCGAAGACGTCGGTGACATCGCTGGGCAACGTGACCTTCGGGCGCTGCGCCGAACCGGTCGCCGTAGCGGTCGGCGATGCAGATGCCTTCGTATCGCCGGTGTCCGCACCCGCGATCTTGTCGTTGGCCTTCGAGTCGCCTTCACCACCGCCACAGGCTGTGAGGAGCAGGGAAGCGGTCGCAACGATCACGACAGCGATGGGCACATGGCGGCGATTCACGGTCTGCTCCCGGTGGGGCGAGGCTTCTCTCGAGTGAAGCAACGCTATCCATCGGCTCCTGGTGACACCAGGTTGAAACCTGTCAACCACTGGGACGTATACGGTCAAATAACGCAGGCCTTGCACCGCCTGACCCATAACGGTTGCATAACGCACCAATCTGCTCACCACGCGCTCCGGGAGGCAGACCGTTCACGGCCGATTCGCTACCGAACTGCAAAGAGTGACATCACGTCTCCTGAGGTGCGAGAACTACTCAGGTTGCGCGTTCCTCGAAGCCGAACTCAGGGGTGCTGCGCGGATCGATCCTGGCGCCGGATCCGAGCGCAGCGGCCAGCCGCTCGATCAACTCAAGGGTCGGATCGACTCCGCTCTCCTCGATGGACTCGATGCCCCCTTCGGACATCCCAGCCCGCCGCGCCAACTCGGCCACGCTCCAGCCCAGAGCCGAGCGACGGTCGCAGACCGCCTGGGTAAAATCCATCCGGCGGCCTGCGGCGTGGTAACAGGGATCTTCACGATGCTCGGGTGGGACCTTCCAACTCGTGTGATAGCCACTGCCCATCGAGGACCCCTACGTTGACCTGCGGGATAAGCGAGCCATTCCTGCCCGCGGCCGGGGAGTGACTTCGATGCCTCCGCCGTCCGTGACCAACTCCACATGGAGCATGCCATCCCTGATGGCATTTTCCGTACGGCCGTCAGCCCACCAATCCCGACTGAACGTCCCCCGCCAGGCTCGGCGAACCCATCAGCCCTGCGCCCGCGCAGAGCCAGGGAGTTCGCGCCCGATCACTCGTGGCACGACAGGATCCGCGAGTCATGCTGGCGCATTTACTTCTGACCTGGGCCATCGTCGCCCCCGGAAGGATGTTCAACGACGAACGATCCCTGCCCCAGCACGGTGCGCAGCCTGCCCTCCGCGCGCAGTGCGGCCACAGCTTTCTGAACCGTTGACGCCGCGACGTCGAACTCCGCAGCAAGGTCCACCACGGCAGGGAAGCGCGCACCGGGAACGTATGCACCGGCATCGATCCTGCGCCGCAGCTCCTCGGCGATTTGGGTCCATACAGGTTTGCCCCGGTCGAGATCCATACCTCGAACGTATGCGTCTTCGCGAAACCGGGCGACCGCGAATGCGCGAATGCGCGTATCCTCGAAGGACGGCAGACCCCGGCGAGTCGGTCAGGACTCCCGGGGCGTGGCCCACCAACTGTTAGGAGTTGATGAACATGGCCGAGCGTAGCGCTGCCGCGCTGCACTGGGTTGGGGTGACCCTGGTTCTCTGGGGCCTCACCCTCCTGTTCCCACCGACCGGCACCCGCCGGAAACCTCCCGCGGCGATGCGGACCGTCGTGACCAGCAAGAACACAGGAGGTCCTGCCAGCCTGGCGGTACGGGTGCCTACTGCGCGCCGGTCACCGTACAGCACCGACCGGGCGCCGCTGGACGGTTCGGCGTCCCGTCTCTCACGGCCGTACCTGCCTTCTCTGGACCGGGTTCCAGAGACGCGGACAGTCATGGCATCCCGTACGACTCGTGTACGTCCCTACTCGGCGACGCGTGAACGGGCGGTGCGGTGGCGTCGTCGGACGGTCTCCGTGCTGGCAGTCGACTTCGGCATCGACGTCGACAACCGGGACATCCACGCCGAGTTGGGCGGGGTGAGGACCCGATGACCGGCGCGACCGCACGTCAGGCCGAGTTGCCGATGCTGCGTTCCTACCGGCTGTGGTTCGAGCACGCCCGCAAGTGCGCCGGCTGCAAGCCCGCCCGCAGGGCGATGGACGGGTGCGAGACCGGACAAGAACTGTGGGTCGCCTATCGGCAGGCGTACGACGGAGGATCCCGATGACCGCGAACCCCACCGCCAGGACGGACACGTGCGGGACGGTCCGCGCCTCGCTGTTCTACGGGGCACCGATCCTCAGCGAGAGCGGCGCGTGCATCCTCCCCGGGAGGCACAAGGGGGACCACGAGGACGCCAAAGGCGCACGCTGGTACCGGATTCCCCTCGTCGGCGGGATGGACTTGTGCGGAGAGGAGCAGGCGCTGCCCCTTGCCCACAAGCCGGCCTCGTCGGCGGAACCCTCCTTCCTCTCTCCCTTCTGCGTTCTCGGTCAGCACCCCCGCTGCCGGGACTCCGAACCGCGCGACACCGGCGTACCCGGCGTGCACTACCTCGTGTGCACCTGCGCCTGCCACCAGACTGCCCCGCCCCCAGGGGCAGGATCCCGGGCATGAACTCCCCTGGCCCCACGTCGAGTTGGTTCCACGCGTGTTGGACGCTCAGTGAAGGTCGGTCGTACACACCGGGGACCCTGACCGTCCATACCTGCCGAACCCCGGCCCAACGATCCTGGCTGCCGTACTTCGGATGCCTTCAACGCAGAGGAGGAGGCAGCTCGTGATGTCTCGCTAAGCCCGCTCGATGCGGGTGGGCCCGGCCCCTCCGTGACACCTCGTGGAGGGGCCGCTCTGGCCGCGGTCACGGGGGCCGTCACGCCATGCCCCGTCCATCACGTGTCGTCCGGTCTGCCCGCGAGGGATCCGCCTATCCAGAAAGGCAGTGCCTTTTGTTCCTTGCTCAGTGACCGTCGTATCGCGTTGACCAACTGCACCTGCGCCTGGGCCGGCGCTCTGTTGGCCTCGGCGAACTCCTCCACGCTCAGTGGGTCTCGTGACGGATCGTGTGCCGGGTCGCGTGCCACCTGGTCCAGGAACGTACCGATCGCCTTGCCGAAGTTGTCGATCTCCGTCGCGACCGCCGCGGGGGCGACCAGGCTGGCGCGGGTCAGGGCCGCGCTCCACTCGCTCCAGTCGTAGTCCCATCCCTGTCGGCCGGCGTGGGCGCGGCTGAGGATCATCGTGAACTTGGCGTAGTGGCTGATCAGTTCCTGGTAGGCGATCAGTTGCTTGTCCCGCAGCCACTGACGGTCCTGGGCCCGGTGCGTGACGATGCCGCCGACCAGGACCCCGACCGTTGCGGCCAGTGCTCCGGCGGCCGTTGTCACCAGTGTGTCCAGCAGTGGCACCTGAGGCTCCGCATCCCCTGTCGTTCGAACATCAACAGGTCAAACCCGTTGGCCTCACGCCCCCTTCTGGAACGTCACCTCCACCCGCCGGTTCTTGCGTCGGCCCTGTTCCGAGGAGTTGTCCGCGATCGGGTAGTCCTCGCTGTAGCCGCGTACCTGGAAGGTGACGTCTGCGCCCAGGCCCGCGGCCAGTTCGTCGTGGACGACCTCCGCGCGGTTCTTGGAGAGGGTCAGGCCGTGGGCGTACGAGCCGAGGTTGTCGGTGAAGCCGAAGACCCTGACGTTCGTGGCCTTCTGGGCCTTGATCTCGTCGGCGATCGCCTGGATGCGGGAGCGGGCCTCGGGGTTGAGTTTCGAGCTGTCCTTGGGGAACAGGACCTCCGCCTGGAGTGCGAACGTCACGGTCTCGCTCGTGTCGACGCGGCGTTCCTCGCCGCCCATGTCCTCCACGATCGACTTGATGTCCAGGACCTTGGCAGCGGCGAGCGTGGCGCCGTCCGCCAGTTTCAGGCCGGGGCTGTTGGGGTCCACTTCCGGGGGTGGGGATGTTGTGACGCTGCCTGGGGGTGCGCTCGGGTCATCGTCGGCCTGTGCCACGGGGGTGGCCAGTGTGAGCGTCGCCAGGACTGCCAGGGCCGTGACCGTGGTCGCCGTGAGGCGGTAGCTGCGAGTCATCGTCACTCGCCCTCGGAGATCTCGATGGACGCCGGGGGCATGGAGCCGACCTGGAAATCGACGTTCGTCGTACCTTCGGGCGGGGCGGGGAACTGGGCAAACCACTCCGTGGTGTCACCCGTTCCGACGCCTCCAGTGAACCTCGTGCACAAGCAGCGCCCTTCCGTGTCGCGCAGCACGAGGTACTTCTTCTTGCCGGACGGGTCAAGAAGACTCGCGCCCGCGATCGAACCGCCGTTCGTGACGAGTTCGTTCTCGTCACCGAGCCAGTCCGCCCCGACCCACGGTGCGCCAGTGCCGTTGGTCACCTTGCCTTCGACAGTGACGAAGCCGCCTTCGTCGCGGGCAGCCGACGTGACCTGGAGCGTCAGCCCCCCTGCCTTGACTTCGGCCAGCACCGGGTCTGCGGCGGGGACTTCGGACTCCTCCTTGTCGGCATCTCCCTGGTCCTTGTTGGACGGGGTGGACGACGAGGAACCCGTATTCGACGCCTTGTCGTCGTCGCCGCCTCCGCCACAGCCGACAACCGCGACAAGCAACCCCGCCGTGATCGCCGCCATCGACAGCGTCCTGCGGCTCCTCTTGGTACGCCGGAAATCCATCAGTACGTCTTCCTCTCACTCGGCCAGACGCACAGAGAACAGCACAGACGCGTCGGGAAAGTCGTCTGGATCAAAATCTTCGGGGTCCACGATCACGATCTGGCCGTCACAGTCCAACTCGATGGGCTGCAGGGGATCCGCCTCGGGATCGACCTCGCAGCGCGGCTGGATGACGGCGGTGGCATCGGCCTTGGCCCGCATGCCCTCGGTGCCGGGAATGATCGAGTCACCCACGGTGTAGTCGGTCTGGATGGAGACCCGGAATCCGGGATATCCGTTCAGCACGACAGGTACTGCCGCGCCCTGGACGGTCGATTCGTTGTCGGCGGCCAACTTCTGTGCCGCCGCTGTGGCTCCCTCGCCCACCGCCACATCGCCGTCGAGCCAGTCGAGCCAGTCCAGGTCCCCGCCGATGGCGCCCACCAAGCCGTCCACCAGCTCGTCCCGAGCCTCTTGCGCGGCTGCCAACGCCGCAGCGTCCGCCGCGGACTGAGCACCATTACGGGCGGACGCTGCTTGAGCGAAGACAAAGAACGCGACGGCGGCGAACAGCAGAATCCCGGTCAGCCAGATGTAGATCGGGAGTGTCTGGCCTCGGTCCCCGCGTACCGCTGGAAGCCTCAGCCCGTGACGTTGGTGATGGCTTTCAGGATCGCCTGCGAGATCTTCCCGCCCAGCCCCAACCCGTTGATCAGGGTAAAGATCCCCGCAATGATGATCATGAGGCCCGCGTACTCCACGAACCCGGCCCCCGCGTCCCGTCCCTTCCCGCGCATCCGGGAGACAACGGTCCGCGCCCAGCTGTTGACCTTCATCATGGCTTGCGCCTTCCCGCCCGACACCACTACCGACCTCAGCACAATATGTGAGAACCCGCCTACTCCGCGTGGGTCCAGGGACCCAACTTCTCCCCACAGCACGCCCCATCACTCCCACCCCTCCCGAGCCGTACCCAGCCACCGGGCGATCGATTCGCTCCGTGTCGTACTGTGCAGCTTTGCGAAGATGCGGTTGATGTGGTTCTTGACGGTCTTCTCGCTGATGAAGCAGGTGGCGGCGATCTGCCGGTTGTTCATGCCGGCTGCGATGAGATCCATGACCTCCACCTCCCTTGAACTCAGGCCGAAGTCCGGTCGGCTGCGGGCGCGGGCGGCGAGTGTCGTCGCGTGGCCTAGCCTGGCTTCTGCAGTCTCCGGATTCTTTGGCAAGAGTGCCATAAACGATTGCAGGTGCGAAGAGTATTCGCTCGGTTCGTAGGAAACGACGAGCGAATCCGCCGCCCCCGTTCTCCTCCCCACCGCCCGCACCGCCTCCGCCAACTCCTCCGTCGTGAAGCCTCCGTGGACCAGATAGCCCGACGCGCCCTGGCGCAGCGCCTGCCGCACCACCTCCGGCTCGCTGCTGTACGTCAGCATCATCACCGGTGCCAGGAGCGCCAGTTGGGGCAGCGCCGTCAGACCGTCCGTGCCCGGCATGCGTACGTCCAGCAGCACCACGTCGGGGCTCATCCGCTCCGCCGCCGACACCGCCTCCGTGCCGTTCGACGCCTCCGCCACCACCTCTATGTCGGGGTGGCCGCCGAGCAGCGCCGACAGTCCCGCGCGTACCACCGGGTTGTCGTCCGCCACCAGCACCCGCAGCAGCTCCGGCCGCCGCCGTTCATCTGTGGGCATGCGACTCGGCCTCCCTTCGGGACCGGGGCATGGGTACGTAGTCGAGTCCGGGTGGGTGCACGTCCACGCGGATCTCCGTGCCCCCCGCCTCGCCTCGGCCCACGTGAATCACCGCACCCAGCGACCTCGCCCGTTCCACCATGCCCAGCACTCCGAAGTGGCCTGATCTGGCTGTCTCTTCGAGGTTCAGGGGGTGGGGGATGCCCACTCCGTCGTCCCGGATGCGCAGGGTCACGCCCTCCGCACCTGCCCCCGACGGCTCCGCCTCCAGCCTCACGCTCGTCGCCCTCGCATGCCTGCGCGTGTTCTCCAGGGCCTCCGACACGATCGCCAGGAGGTGGTGTGCCGTCCGGTGCGGGAGGGCGGAGAGGGCGGCGATCCGTCCGGTCGGGGACTCCACGGTTGTACGGATTCCCGTGCTCTGCTCGAACTCCGCCGCCCGCCACGTCAGTTCGGCTATCAGGTCCACGTCCGGGGACGTCAGGTCCGTGTGATGGCGCAGGTCCGTCAGGAGGTCGCGGGACTCCGTTGCCGCTCGGCGGGCCGCCCCGGCCACCAGGGATGCCTGGCGTCGGACCGTGTCCGGGTCCGCGTCGGCCGCCGAGGTCGCCGCCAGGGCCTCCGCCGCCATGGCCAGGCCGTGCAGCGTCTTCGTCACCGAGTCATGCATCTGCCTTGCCAGGCGCGCCCGTTCGGATTCAACCGCTTCCGCCACCGCCAACCTGGAGTTCGCCTCCGCCAGTGCCTCGCTCGCCGTACCGAAGCGGAACATCAGGTTGCGCAGCGTGACGCCGATGATGCCGGCCCCGACGCAGAAGCCCGCTATGAGGAGGGTGCTCGCGCCTGTGCCCGGGCGGTGCTCCCAGGCTCGGTAGACCGTGAGGAGGACCGCCAGTTGGAGGCCGGTGAAGACTCCTGAGCCTCGCCAACCGTAGAGGAGGCCCGCGAGGAGGGGGGTGCATGCCGTGGCGTAGGCGAGGGGGGAGGCCGGAGACGCCGTGAGGAGGAGTATCGCCACGAACGTCAAGTCCGCTGCCATCAGGGTGGGATGGGCAAGGAGGCGGGGCGCCAGGCGGTCCCAGTCGCGGTACATGGCGTACGAGGCCGTGATGCCCAGGACGGCAGCCGCCAGGACCATGTAACGCGGGGGGCCTTCCGCCGTGTTCGTCATCGCGAAGGGCGTGCCCAGGGCCAGCATCGTCATCCGTACGGCGAACGCCTGGCGGCACAGGGCCTGCAGGGCGTTCAGTTGGAGGCGGACGCTGGCCGGGGGCGGGGCGTCGTCGGCCAGATAGCCGGCGGTCGGGTCGTAGCCCCGGCTCCGCTTCTCGCGGCGTCGCATGCTCGTCACCCACGCCTTCATCGTCCTCAACGCCCCAGAATCGAGCCGAAGTTGGTGCCCGAGCCGAGGAACATGCCCGTCGCGATGAGGATCATCGTCGCCGGGAGCATGAAGACCAGGGTGACGAGGGTGGCCTTGGGGATCGTCTTCGCGGCGCGGCGGCGGGATTCCTGAGCGTCGGTGCGGCGCATGTCCGCGGCGATCTGGATCAGGGTGTCCGCGATCGGGGCGCCCAGCTCCTCGCCCTGCTGGAGCGCCGAGACGAACTGGGCCACCTGCTCGGAGGAGTTGCGCCTGCGGAGTTCGTCGAAGGCCTGGCGGCGGCTCACGCCCATGTCCATCTGGCGGAGCGTGATGCGGAGTTCGTCCGCCCACGGTCCCTCGTACCGCTCCGCCACGCGGTCCAGGGCCTGGCGGAAGCCGAGGCCCGCCGACACGACCACCGCGAGCACGTCCAGGAAGTCCGGGAGCGTGCGGTCGATGACGTCCTTGCGTTCCCGTACCGCCTGCCAGATCGCCGCGTCCGCCGCCGTCACCCCGAACGCGAACGTGATGACGGCGAGGACGAGTTGGCCGTTGGTGAGGAAGATCAGGCCGAGGAGGACGCCGAAGGTGACGTAGACCGCGCGGCGGGCCGCGTAGCGGGTGATGGTCAGGCCGCCGGGGTTGCCCGCCATGTCGATGCGCAGGCGCTTGGCGTCGACCCGGCGGGGGCCCATCAGGCGCAGTACGAGGGGGGCGAACCGCATGCCCATGCGGTCCACGGCCGAGTCCGCCTTCGAGACCCGGGTGCCGCCCACCTCCAGGGCCAGCATCAGGTCGGAGGGGAGTTTGGCGTCCGCCCGGATCATGCGGATGCCCAGGAGGGCGCCAGCGACGGCGATCGCCATCAGCAGGGCCAGGAGGAGAGGCAGCATCGGTTCGTCCACTCCCCTCAGACTTCGATCTTGCCGAGGCGGCGGATGACGAAGAAGCCGACCGTGTACAGGCCCAGGGAGAGCAGGATCAGGCCCTGGCCGAGGCCCGAGCCGGTCACCTTCTCCAGCGCGCCCTCGTTCGAGGAGTTGACGAGGAGGAGGGAGCCGAGGCCCAGGCAAGGGACCGTGAAGGCCGTCGCGTTGACCTCCGACAGCATCGTGCGGACCTCTCGGCGCGTCTCCTTGCGGTCCTCGAGGGTCTGGGTGAGGTTGCGGAGGGAGCTGACGACCGAGCCGCCCGCCTTGTTCGCCAGGACCAACGTCGTTACCAGGACGACCAGTTCGCGGGACGGGAGGCGTTCCGCCAGTTCGGCGAGTGCGTCGTCGACCGTACGGCCGAGTGTCAACTGGTCGGCCACCCGGGCCAGTTCCTCGCCCGCCGGGGCCTCCAGCTCCTCCGCCGCCATCGCCAGTGCCGTACGCAGGGCGAGACCGGCCGCCGTGGCGTTGGCCAGCAGCCGGGCCACGTCCGGGAGTTGGTTGATGAACGCCTCGATACGTTTCTGGCGTTGCCAGTTGAGGAAGATCGCCGCGCCCCAGACCGTCACCAGCGCGGCGATCGGGCCGAAGAAGGGGGCCAGTACGGCAGCCGCCAGCAGCCACAGCGCTACGCCGACTCCGGTGACGTACGTGAAGAACTCGCCTGCCGTCAGGTCGAGTCCGGTCGCCGAGAGGCGGAGGTGGATCGTGCGGCCGAGGCGGGTGCGGCGAAGGCGTCGGTCGACGGTCGCGAACCGGCGTACGCGGCCTGCCACCGTGTGGAGTGCGCCGCCGCCGGAGAGACGGTCTTCGAGCGCCCGGCGCTGGGCGCGGCCGGTGGCGTACGTGTGCACGCCCGCGACGGCGAGCGTGCCGCACAGCATGGTGGCGCCCAGTGCCAGCGGGACCGAGTTGTTCATGGCTGCTCGCTCCGCCCGATGATCCTGGTGGTGGTCCGCGTGTTCATCCGATCGCCTGCCTCGTGTCCAGTACGTCGAGCACCTCTGCCACGCCGAACGCCGGTGGCAGCGACTCGTTCGCCAGGTACAGCTTCTCGGCGACCGGGCGGGGCAGCGGGAGGTGCTGGAAGTGGCCCTGGGCGACCCGGTCGGGGCCGGACGGGCGGGAGACGTAGCGGGAGACGGTCGCGATGCGGAACTGTTCGCGGCCGTGGGAGACCAGCAGGGCGATCTCCGCGATACGGCGGGATCCGTCGGCGTGGCGGGCCAGTTGGACCACCACGTCGACCGCCGAGTTGATCTGGTCCTTCAACGCCTCGAAGGGGATCATGACTTCGGACATCGAGCCCAGGGTCTGCAGGCGCATCAGCGCGTCCTCCGCCGAGTTGGCGTGGACGGTGGCCAGGGAGCCGTCGTGGCCGGTGGACATCGCCTGGAGCATGTCGAGGGTCTCGCCGCCTCGGACCTCACCGACGATGATGCGGTCGGGGCGCATGCGCAGGCTGTTGCGGACCAGGTCGCGGATGGTGATCTGGCCCTTGCCCTCCACGTTCGGCGGGCGGGACTCGAGACGGATCACATGCTCCTGCTGGAGCTGGAGTTCGGCCGAGTCCTCGATGGTGATGATGCGCTCGTGGGACGGGACCAGGCCGGACAGGGCGTTGAGGAGCGTGGTCTTGCCGGTGCCCGTACCGCCGCTGACGATGACGTTGAAGCGGGCCCGGACGAAGGCCGCCAGGAGCATCAGCATCTGCTCGTCCAGCGAGCCGAGGCCGATCAACTCCGGGAGGGTGTAGGCCCGGGGGAAGCGGCGGATCGTGAGCGTCGGGCCGGTGAGGGAGAGCGGCGGGATGATGACGTTGACGCGTTCGCCGGTGGGCAGACGCGCGTCGACCATCGGATTCGACTCGTCCACCCGCCTGTTGACCGTCGAGACGATCCGCTCGATGGTCTGCATCAGCTGCTCGCTCGACGCGAAGCGCATGGGGAGCTGTTCGACCCGGCCGGCCCGTTCGACGAAGATCGAGTCGGGGCCGTTGACCATGATCTCGGTGATCGACGCGTCGGCGAGGAGCGGTTCGAGGACGCCCAGGCCGAGGGCCTCGTCGACCACCCGCCTGATGAGCTGGGAGCGTTCGGCGGAGGAGAGGACCGGGCCCTCGCGGCTGATGATGTGGCCGAGGACGCGTTCGAGTCGGACACGGCGTTCGGCCGCCGCGAGGCTGGACATCTCCGCGAGGTCGATCTCTTCGAGGAGCTTGGCACGGTAGACGGCGACGAGGTGGCCGTCCTCGCGCGCGGTTCCGTTGCCGTTGTCGTCGGGGGAGGCTATGCGGGAGCGCAGGCTCATGGTCTCGGTCTCAACTCCTCTCCAGTCACACTGAGTTGTGGATCTTCTCGGTCGGCTGTCGGTCAGCCGTCGTCGTCGTTGGGCATGGTGGCCTCGCGGGTCACGGGCCAGGCGTCGAAGATCGGGATGATCGCGGGGACGGTCACGGTCACGGTCGCGGTGGTCGTGTCGCCCGCACCGAGCGGCGCGTCCACCTGTGGGTTGAGCCAGTCGCTGACGGAGGCGACGCCCGCCGCTTCCCCGTCGCCGTCCAGGGAGGCGGCCCTGGCCGCCGCACGCGCCCCCGTCCCGGCCTGGTTGATGCCGTAGCCGATCAGGCCGAGCTGGATGCACGCCAGGCCGACGATGATGAGGATCGGGAGGAAACCGGCGAACTCCAGGATGGAGGCGCCCCGGTCACCCCGCCCCCTCGCTTCCCGGAGGCGGATCGCCAGGCGGTCCCGAAGACTCCTCATCAGTCCCCGTCCCCTTCCAGCGCCGCGCCCGCCTCGCCGTTCACCGTCCAGTTGACGTCGAACCCCGGGAAGAACAGCGGAACTTGGGCGCTGACGGTGGCCCTCATGACCTCGCCCTCGGGTCCGCAGTCGATGGTGGCACCGGACCAGGCTTCGGGGAGGTTCTCACCGCCCGCGCTCTCGCAGGCCCCCTCATAGCCGCCGGGGTCGAGGGCGAACGCCGCTGTGGCCGCGCGAGCCGCCTCGTCCGCCGCGTTCCCGGCCAACGAGTACGTGTAGCCGTACAGCGCGCACTGCCAGAGGATGCTCATCACGACGAGCAACAGCGGGAACATGCCCGCGAATTCGAGGGTCACGGCGCCTCGGTCGCCGCGCTCTCCCCGTCGGCGCAGGGTCAGTGCGCCCCGGTCCGAGGACGAGGACTTGCGTCGTTTGCCGCCGCCCCCTTCAGGGACGACCACCAGGCCCAACTCCCCCGCCAGGGCCCACAGTGCCTGCTTGACGGTCGACCGGGCGTCCAGGTCCTGGAGGCGCCCCGCGTCCACCACGCCCTGAAGTTCCTTGAAGGCGGCGGGAATCGAGGCCCGCGCGACCTTGGTGCCGGTGACCTTCTCGACGAGGGCGGGCTGGATCTCCGTACCCTTCGACTGCCTGTTGACGACCGTCAACGTCTCCTCGGCCTTGCGGATCTGGAGGCGGTCCCAGAGGCGGACCATGCGTTTGGCGGCGCGTACGGCGACGACGTCCGGGGTGACGAGGAGCAGGGCGTGGTCGGCCATCTCGACGGCGGCGGCCGTGGCGGAGTCCATCCGGGCGCCGCAGTCGACGATGACGACGTCGTTCCGGGAGCGCAGGGCGGCGACGATCTGGCGGGTCGCCCGGTCGGTGACCTCCTCGCCGCGTTCGCCCTCGGCGGGAGCCAGGAGCAGGCCGATGCCGGTGTCGTGGATGAAGACGGCGTCCTGGAGGACACGCGGGTTGATGTCCGTGATGGCGGCCAGGTCGGCGACCGACCTGCGGAACTGGACGTCCAGGTAGGAGGCGACGTCCCCCGACTGGAGGTCCAGGTCGAGCAGGGCGACGGTCCGGCCCGACGCCCGTGCGGCGAGGGCGAGTTGGACGGCGGTGACGGTGGCGCCGACACCGCCCTTGGCACCGGTGACGGTGACGACCGTACCGCCGGGGCCCGCGTACAACTCCGGTGCGCTGCTGCCGAGATGGCGCCGCATGCCCGACGACCAGGACGCGGCGGCCGTCACGCGCTCGGCCAGGGACTCGTAGGTGAGCGGCAGTTGGACGATGCCGCGGGCGCCGGAGTCCATGGCGGCCGTGAGGACGCCGGTGCTGGGGTCGGCGGTGATGAGGACGACCCCGACGGCCGGGAAGCGCAGCACGAGGTCGCGTACGAGGTCGAGGGCCGGGACGGGCCCTATCCGCTCATGTATGAGGACGACTTCGGGCAGTTCGTCGAGGGACTCGGCGGCCAGCCGGGCCAGGGTGTCGAGCAGCGCGGTCGAGTCGGCGACGGGCGGGGCGGGTTCGGCGTCGGGGAGCCGGCTGAGGAGGGTGGTCAGGGCGCGGGCGGACTCGATGTCGGCGGTGGCGGGGAGGATGCGGATGGTCATCGGCACACCCTCGCCGGGCACGACCTCGGCCGCGACCGCGGCTTCGTACGTACGGACCTCATTGCCCGGCCTCCTACTTGTCCTTGTCGAGGGTGTACGTACGGTCGCTGTCACCGGGGACGGTCGTCAGCTCGCCGCCCGCGACCAGGGACAGCCGGACGTGTTCGGCGAACGACTCGGCGTACGCGACGCGTTGGGCGTTCGGCGTCGTGAGCGCGAAGGTGATCGGGACGGCCTCCGTGGCCGTACGCCGGCGTTCGGTGCTCGACTGTCCCGCTTCGAGGGCGGTCAGCTTGCCGACGTCGATGACGCGCGCGTTCGTGACGAGCAGCTTGACCTCGTCGACGCCCTTCTCGCTGTCCTTGGACTCGAAGGTGGCGTAGATGTTGACGAGGGACCCCGGGTTGATCTTTCCGGCGACACCCGTCGACGCGTCTATCATGATCGCGATCTCCTGCTCACCGGCGGCGAGTTCGGGCCGGTCGACGATCATGTCGGTCTGCAGCAGGGAGCCCTTCTCCAGCCGGGTCACCGCGATCTTGCCGCGGATCTGGGAGGGCTTGGTGACGGCGGTCGCCGACAGCCAGCGCTCCGGCATGGAGATCTTCTCGAACTGGTCGGCCGACAGCTCCTTGTAGGGCGCGATGTCGCTCTTGAGGCGGTACGCCGTCACCTCCGGGCCGACCTTGGAGTTCACGTCGCGGATCACCGAGAGCACCCCGACGAAGGCGCCGATGGCGCACAGGGTCGAGAGGACCAGCAGGATGACGCCGCGGCGCTGGCGTGAGTTCATGACGCGGACAACCTCGATCGGGGGTGGGGACGGACGTGGTCGAGCGGTCGTGCCGTACGGGGAGTTGCGTGAGGGAGGGTTCAGTTGTGGGAGTGCGTCTCTTGCGTGGGGGTGCGTCTCTTACGTCGTACCTCGGGGCAGTGCTGCTCGTACTGGTGTTCCTGAAGCCCCTGCTGGGGTTCCTGCCCGCCCGAGGGCCGCGGGAAGCTCCTGAGGGCGGGCGAGTGGGGCGGCGCAGAATCCGCAGCGGTCGCCGATGAGTTCGAGGCCGCACCAGTGGCACTGCTCGCGCCGCACGGAGGAGACCAGTTGGTAGAGCACGGAGACGTCGTGCAGCCCGGCCGCGAACTCGACGACCTTCCCGGTCCCCCACCAGCGCACGGACTCCGCGGGCAGCGGCACGGGGGCGACTCCCTGGACGCGCCAGGCGGGTGCGAGGGTCGAGGTGACCCAGTCGGAGGGCGGCTGCCCCTGCGCCACGAGCAGCCGCGTCCCGAACTCGGGCCCGGCCAGCTCCTCCTGGCCCACCCGTACGAGCTGGGCTCGCGGATTGGCCAGTACGGCGAACTGGGCGCCCGGCACCCAGGACTTGGCGTGCGACTTGAGCGAGACGGGCACCCGGTCCAGCTTGGCGACGGAGCCGAGGAGGGCGCCGGCGTAGATGTAGTGGGCGAGGAGCCGGGCGGAGGACGCGAGCACGCCCGGGCTGAAGTCGCACATGGAGAGCTGCCGCAACTGCTGGGCGAGCAGGGCGAGTCCGAGGGGCGGCAGATCGACGCCGAGCAGCGCGATGCGGTCGCTCTCCAGGACGGAACGCACGGTGTGCAGCCGCCGGGTGACGGCCGGGTCCGTGGACGCCGGGTAGAGGGCGATGACGTATCCGTGCTGCTCGATGAGCGTGTGCATCCCCATGAGGGCGCCGTCGAGACTGTCGAGCGTCGGGACGGCGGCGGGCGGGGTCTGCCGGTCATGCGGTGGGAGCACCAGATCGGAACTGGTGACGGCTATCGCGGTCGGCACGCTGCACACCACCCCGTTCACTGCGGCGGGGTGGTCGGCCACCGCCTCAGATCGCCCCTGTGACGTCCTCTTGCATCAGCACCTTATCCACGGCATGGCCCGCTCAACACTGAATCTTCTAGATCAACTAACGGAAGGTGGAGCTTGATCGACGGAGAGTGAGGCGAATATGCCACAAGTCGGGTGCACGGGAGGGTAGTTGACGGTACGCCCTGCAGCGGACCCATACCCGGAATTGTGGCCTCCATCACAGCGTAAGCGGTTGGCGCCTGGTGCACTGCGCGGATGTTCATCAACCTGATACTCCGCGTCCTCCCCTGGTGGATCCGTGAGCCCCTCGTCATCGCAGTCAGCCTCTTCTTCTGCGGCCTCGCCTTCTACTGGACCGTCACGGACGGAGGGTGGGCCAGATTCGGCATCGGCGTCCTGTTTCTCGCCGTCGCGGCCCTCCGGATCCACATCCTCAGAGGGGAGTTGAGATCCTGGCAGGCCGCGAGAAGACCCGCGGGCGCCCCACCGGCGGCCGACCACAGCTGACCGGGGCCGCCCGGGAAGGGCGGCGCCTCACGGCAGGTTGATCTCCTTGCGGGCTTCCGCCACCCAGCGCAGCACGCCGTGGGAGTCGGTGCTCTCGGCCAGCTCCGTCGCTTCCTCCAGCAGCGCCGCCGCGTCGTCGCGCCGCTCCTGTTGGGCGGCCGGATAGGCCGGCCCGATCAGGTTCGCCGCCACCCCCGGCAGGAATCCCGGTTCCCGGCGGAGGCGGGTGGACTCCTCGAAGTACACACGGGCCTCGTCCAGGCGGCCCGCCATGTGGTCGGCGAAGCCGAGGTGGCGCAGCGCGTAGGACATGGTCAGCCGGTCACCGGCCCGGGTGGCGAGTTCGAGGGCGCGCTCGAAGGCGGGTACGGCGGTCTCGATGTCGTCGCGGACCACTTTGATGGCAGGTTCCGACCCAGAACACGGCTTCGCCCTCGCCCCGCACGTCACCAAGCCGCCCGTACAGCTCCGCCGCGCGCTCGAAGAGCTCCAACTCCCGGGCGTCCTCGACCCGCTCCTCCAGGAACCGGGCGTGGATCACCCGGCCACGGGCCAGCGCGAGATCCGCCTCGACTTCGTCGAGACTCCGGTCGGCGGAGGCCAGCGCACTGCTGACGCCGCCGAACACGGCACGTTCGTAGAGGAGTTGGGCTTGCTCGATTCGCTGGTCGGCAGTCGTGGCGTGAGCGTATCGATCGCGTGGGGATGGATTCGATACCTTTGAGGGGCTGAGCGGACCGTAGGTCCCCCCCGGGGGCGACAGGCACGTAGGGCGACAATTCCCTTGCCGCTGCCACACCCCTCTTTGCCGTTGCCACAGCGCAACCTTGGGCAGCCTGACAACAGCACGGACCTCACCGCTACCGTCTTGGCTCAGCCAGCACATCTGCCTGACGGGGAGTCCATTGTGAAGCGCCGCTCTTTGCCCATTGCTGCCGCGTCCGCCGCGACGGCGGCACTCCTGCTGACCGCGTGTGGGGGCAGCGACGGCGCATCGACATCGAAGGACGACGACAAGGTCGCCGAGGCCGACACAGGCAGCAAGGTATCCGCGTCGCCGACGGCACCAGCCTCGGCTGCAGCAGCCTCCGCCGACCGGCCGAAGATCGAGTTGCCGTCCGATCTGACGTACACCTTCGAATGGCCCAAGACCGGCGACACGGACAAGGACGCTGTCCTGAGCGACAGCGAGCAGTCCATCAAGGCCGTAGACCTCGCGATCGTGAACCAGAACGCCCTCGACAAGGCCTACCTCTACTACTACGAGGGCGAGGCAGCCGTCGGCACGGAGAAGTTCGTCCAGAAGTACGTGGATGCCAAGGCGAGCATCACGGGTGCCTATCGCTTCTACTCCCCGGACATCGCGGTCGACGCCGCCGGAACGGCTTCCCTCAGCTACTGCGAGGACCAGGGGAAGGCATACGTGAAGTACCTGGAGACCGGCACGGTCAAGAAGACCGAAGTCAGCGCCAAGAGCTACGTCAGTTACCACACGTCGCTCAGGCGGAGCAGCGAGGACGTCTGGGTCATCGAGAAGATGGTCTCCCAGGTGGGGAGTGCCGAGTGTCAGCCCTGAGGTGCGGGTTGGTGCTCGCTATGTGGGCAAGGGCGCGCTTTGCCATTCAGTTTCGAATTCCTGACGGGTGATGATGACGGCATCGAATTCAGGTTGGGCAACCACGTCTTCGATGGGGCCGACCGGAACCGTGCCGAGGCCGATTTCATCGGATTCGTGGAGTTCGTCAGCCCTCACCTTGCGCCCGTCCCTGTACTGGTAGACCTTTCGGACCTCGTACCCGTCGTCACCGATCTCGTCGTAGATCCTTGTCGGCTCGGACTGGAAATCATGCAGCCAGTCGACCTTCCAGTACTCCATAGCCCTGACCTCACATACCCCACGCCGCTTCCGGTAGCTGTCGAACTCGGCTCGGCCAGAAGGCCCTCGGCCATGTCCGTCGGCGAACCCACCGATACCGTATGCGCCTTGCCAGCACATCTGTCTCACGGGGAGTCCACTGTGAAGCGCCACGCTCCGCCTCTTGCTGCCGCGTTCGTCGCGACGGCGACACTCCTGCTGACCGCGTGTGGCGGCAGTGACAGTGAGGGGACATCGAAGGACAACGACAAGGCCGCCGGAGCCGATGGCGGGAGCACAATGGCCGCGTCGCCCACGGTCTCCAGGTCGGCCTCGGCGACGTCCACCGGTCGCCCGAAGATCGAACTGCCATCGGACATCACGCACACCTTCACTCCCGAGGAAACCGGTGACCCCGTCAAGGAGGCCGTCCTCAAGGACAACGCGGAGATGATCCGTGCGCTCGACGCGGCCATCGTCGCCCAGAACCCGCGCCTTCCTGCCCTTGAGTTCTACACGGAGGGGGAAGGAGCGGTGGCCGCCGAGCAGTGGGTGAAGGCGTTCGCGGACGCAGGGTGGACGGTTACTGGCGCCGTGAACTACTACGACCGCCAGGTCAACGTCAGCAGCGAGTACAGCGCTTCGCTGAGTTACTGCGGGGACGAGGGCAAGGGGTTCAGCAAGGTCATCAAGACCGGAGAGGTCAAGAGGACGCCAGTCAGCAAGGACAGTTACGTCGCCTACGGCGTCCAGGTGCGGAAGTCCGAGGCCGGCGTCTGGGAAATGGTGAAGATCACGTCCACCCGTGGCGCCGACAAGTGCCAGCCGTGACGCAGCAGCCGCCGGAGACGGACGGGTCGAAGAGCGTGTACGGCGGCCAACCCTTTGCCGTTGCCACAGCGCAACCTTGGCAGCCTGGCGGAACCACCGGCCCCACCGATACCGTCTAGGTTTTGCCAGCACATCTGTCTCACGGGGGTTCCATAGTGAAGCGCCGCTCTTTGCCCGTTGCTGCCGCGCTCGTCGCGTCCGCGGCCCTGTTGTTGACTGCCTGTGGCGGCGACGACAGCGAGTCGAAGGACAACGACAAGATCGCCGGGGCCGACACCGGGAGCGAGACCTCGGCATCGCCGACAGCGTCCGCCTCGACCTCGGCCGGCTCCGCCGACCGGCCGAAGATCGAGCTGCCGTCGGATGTCACGGACAAATTCGAGAGCTGGAAGACGGGCGATGCGGCCAAGGACGCGGTCCTGGCGGACACCGCCGGACGTATCGACGCGACGAACGATGCCATCCTGCGCGGCGACACCGGTGCACCCGGCCTCTCCTTCTACTACCGGGACAAGGCGCTGAGCGACGCGGTCGCGTGGGTGCAGGCTTACGTCGACGCCAACATGTCCTTCACCGGGACGACTCGTTACTACGCGCCTCAGGTCACCTTGTCGGGCGACACCAAAGCGTCCGTCGTCTACTGCGCCGATGAGAGCAAGGGGTTCAACAAGAACCGGAAGACCAACAAGGTCGACCGGACGCCTTCGAGTGAGAGCCCGTACGTGCTGTACAACACAAGCCTGGAGAAGAGCTCGCAGGGCGTGTGGCAGACGGTCAATCTGGTCTCGACACGGGGAGACAAGACATGCACGGCATAAGCAGGTGGAGCAAGGTCGTGGCACTGAGCGCGGCCGCGGTCGTGTGCGCCGCGGGAATGTCCGGTCCTGCTGCGGCGTACGGGCCCGGTGACGGGCAGGGATCCACCACGGGCCCCTCCGGCAACACTGATGGCAAAGGCACGCTCTCCGCCACCGCTGGTGCTGTCGTCTTCGACCGCGACAACAACGGATCCGGGCCGTCGACCGGCCGTGTCACCTCGGCGTCGACCTGGACTCCGCCCGCCTGCTACTACGCGCCGATGTACACCCCGGAGCAGCTTCAGAAGACCAAGGAGTCGGTCTGGGAGGCCGGGTCAACCGGTTACGAGTGGGACGCCACTCAGCGGGACCACTACGTCAACGGCAACCCCTACAAGGACTTCAACAAGGACAAGGCCGGCAAGGGCTACTTCTGGGGCTCCTACGTCAGTGAAGGCCGCGCGGGAGATCCCGGCGCGCTCGACTGCACCAAGGACTACTTCTGGGTCGACACCGGCGACGCCCCGCCGGCCGACATCCCCGAGGCGATCACACCGAAGATGCTCGCCGACCTCGCCTACGCCGAAATCCGCGTCCCCTCCACAAAGGTGACCCTCGCCCCCGCCGACGCCACCAAGGTGAACCTTCCGACCTGGGCGTGGCTGGACGCGGCGCAGTTCAAGCCGGTTTCCGTGACCGCGTCAGTTCCGATTCTCGATATCGAAGCCACCACCGTCGCCGAGCCCGTCTCTCTCAGGATCGAGCCCGGTACCGCCGACGCGCAGGTCTACCCCGCGTCCGGTGTGTGCACGTTCGTCAACGGGCGTATCGGGGAGCCGTACGCCGCCGGGAAGGCGAGCCAGACTCCGCCCTGTGGTGTGAAGTACCTGCGTTCCTCCGGCGACAGGACCTACCCGCTCCGCGCCACCATCACCTGGAAGATCCACTGGACCGGTACCGGTGTCGCCCAGGAACAGCCCCTGCCCGACGGTGAGTTCGGGGCCGAGCAGGCTGTCGTCGTTCAGGAGATTCAGGCCGTCAATCGCTGAGCCAACCTCGCTCTCCATCAGCCCTTGCTGCCCCTCCACCCCCAACCGTGCTTCGCCGCCGCCGCGAGGTTCGGTGGGGGTGGAGGGGTGGCTGTCGTGGACGACCACCCGGCGTGTGGCGGATTTCAGGGTCAGGGGTTGTTCGAGGCTAGGTAGGCGCGCGTTCTCGTCAGGCGGGCCGCCGCGGCACGGAACGTGATACCGGAAGCCTCTGAGCCGAGGGCCACGTCGAAGTGTCCTCCGTCGCGGGCGGTCAGATCGATCGCCTTGGCTTCGCAAGCGCCCCAGCCCGTGACCCGGAGAACGGTCACCCCCGTGAAGAGCAGATGGAACTCGAAGGCGTTCAAGTCCTTGCCCTGTCCCCTCCATTCGGGGGGCGGGTTCACCGGGAAGGCTCTGGTGTCGAAGCCCAGAGTCACCGAGTCCTCCCGTTCGTCGATGTGCACGTAGAAGAGGTCGCACTCGCCGGTCGGGGGCGGAGCGCCGTCGTACAACTCCCCCAAGTATTCGGTCGATGCAAGGAGTTGTGACCAGTCAGCGCTCATAGAACGTCTTCTCGTCGGTCGGGGGAAGGAAGGTGTGCCGTCGGGCGTCGATCCTGCTCACGAAGAGATGCGGTCCATTGTCCGATCCATCGGCCTGGATGTGGAACGCGCTCACATGGCCGACGCGTACGGACTCACTGCAGTCGAATCGGAGCGCCATCTCTTCTCGACCGTCCGCGGTTACTCGCATGCGGCTCTCCCTGCCCCATGGCGACATCTCGATGCGGCCGACCGACGGCGGGCTCCAGTCCGTGAGGGAGATGTTCTCCGCTGCCAGGAACTGGAGTTGGCACTGCACCGTGTCCATACCCGCGTCGGTCCACTCCTGCGGTGGCGAGGCGGGAAAGGAGGGCAGGTCGACGCGGAGCGTCACCGTGGGGCCGCGCCAGTTCAGATTGATCGATCTGATTCGGACGTCATCGAGGTCCGGGACATGGCCGTAGAGCGAATTGAGTGCTTCCGGATTCACGAGAAAACTCTCAACGGTCATAGTAATAATGCTCCTCGGCACCGGGGATCTGCCCGTTGCGGGTGTCCTCGAAGGGTCTCACGTGCACATGTGGTCCCTGATAACCGGGTTCACCTGGCTTCTGATGCCCGAACCAGTGATCCTGGAAGACCACGAAGTCCTCTCCATTGGGGTGCTCGTAAACCTCTTCTGTGTAGTAGATGGGCTGGTGGTCCTCCCCCATCAACTGCTTTGATCCCTGCCATTCCGGTGTGGTGGCCGGAACATGATTGTTGACTTCGAGAGGTACGGATCCTTCGGGAATGCCGGCATCCTTCAAAGCCTGTGCCTTTGCCTCCTCCAGAGTACGTCCGACTGGCTCTCCGCATGCCGGTGCCAGGCCAAGGGGGTCCATCCACGTGTGCGGATTGTGCACATAGGTGACCGGATTTGGGGCGGGTGCCAGACCGAGGGGGTCGGGAGTGAGATAGCGGGCCGTTTCCGGGTCGTAGGTACGGAAGTAGTTGTAGTGCAGGCCGGTTTCGGGATCGTGGTACTGACCTGGGAAACGGAGCGGTGTATAGGCCGTCGCATCGTTGTTCCAGGCAGTGGTGCCCCAGAGAGTGGCGCGGGTGCGCCAGGCTATGGCGCCGGTTTCGTCAACAAGCTCGCTCGGCGTTCCGACGAGGTCGGTGACGATGGCGAAGAACCGCTGGTCGATGACGCTCTGGGGAGAATCCGCAGTGGTGACGCGTTCCGTCTGGGCCAGAGGGCGACGGCCGTCGTGGTCCCACGTAAGGACAATCGCGTGGGGCCGGCTCTCGGCCGTGGTGGACTGCTCGCAGAGAACGTGGCCGTCCCAGGTGAACGAGGTTTCCTCAAGGACCCTCTCGCCGTCGGCGGCAAGGCGTTGCTTGGCGATGCGGCGCCCGAGGGGGTCGTACTGGTAGCGCCAGAGTGTGCCGTCGGGTGTGGTGACTGAGGTCAGCCGGTCCTCAGCGTCCCAGGTGTAGTGCCAGGTATCGGGTTTGCGGGACAGTCGGGTCTTCTGCCGCAGCACGATCCGACCCGCGTCGTCGTGTTCGTAGCGGACACCTCCGGCACGGGTGATTCTGGTGCCGACGTAGGTGCGTTGCCCGGTGGCCTCGTGGCCGGGGTGGGTCGTGGGCCAGTCGGCCGAGGTCTGATTGCCCGCGTCGTCGTAGGCATAGGCCTCGGACCACTTGTCGGCGTGGACAGCGGTGACGCGGCCGACGGCATCGAGGTCGAAACGCCGGACGCCGTTCAGCTGGTCGTCGATCTCGGTCAGGGAGCCGTCCGGACGGTATGTGAAGGCACGTTGCTGGATCACACCCTCGTCTGTGAGTACCTGCTGCGTCGTGGGCCGGCCCACCATGTCGAAGGTGTGGGCCATGGCGATCGACTCACCGAAGCGGCGCGCGGTCTCCCGGCCGGCCTCGTCACGGTCGAAGCCGATCGAACGCCCCGAAGCGGTGAGTTCCACCGAGCGGCCCGCCGCGTCGTAGCTCCACGTGCTGATCGCACCGGCGGGCGTGACGCGGCGAGTCCTACGCCCCATGGAGTCGTACGAGCAGCTGAGCGTGAGCCCGTTGACAGTTTCGGACCGGCGCAGGCCACGCTCGTCGAGCTCGATCGAAAGCGTGGTGCGCGGACCGACGGCGCCGACGAGTCGACCGGAGGCGGCGTAGTCGAAGGTGGTGATCTGCCCTTCGGCGTCCTTGCGGGCCATCCGTCCGAGCGCGTCGCGCTCATAGCGCACTGTCTGGCCGAGGGCATTCGTACGGCTGGTCAGACGACCACCGGCGTCGAGGGTGTAGGTGCGGGTCCGGCCGTCGAAATCGGTTTCGGAGACAAGGCGTCCCGCCGCATCGTATGCGTAACTCCACTTCAGGCCCGTGGAGTTGATGACCCGCACGAGACGCAGTTCCGTGTCGTGGACGAATTCGTGGCGCACACCGTCAGGCCCGGTGCGTGCTGCGACCAGGTCGAAGTGCGCGTACTCGAACGCGGTGACAGCGCCGACCGGATCGGTATGGCTCGTGCAGTTCCCTTCGCCGTCGTACGTCCACGACTCGACGGCTCCGTCCGGTGCGATCCGTTGTGACGGCAGCCCCTCGACGGTCCATGCGAACCGTGTGGCGTGTCCCAGTGGATCGACTCGTTCAGCGGGTCGGCCGAAGGCATCGCGCTCGACAGAGGTGGCCGCCCCCAGCGGGTTGACCTTCTCGACGGGCAGACCGGCCGGATCGCAGCGCACGGTCATGGTGCGACCCACCGCGTCGATGACCGTGGAGAGATGGCCGCGCTCGTTGTACGTGTAGCGGGTGGTCACGCCAGCCGGGTCGGTGACGGCCGTGCAGTTTCCGGCTTGGTCGTACTGCCGCAGCCAGCGGGAACCGTCCGACAGTTCCATGGAGATCGGCAGATTCAGGTTGTTGAAGCTGTAGCGGACAGCGACATCGTCCGGACCGATCACCTCAGTGGCCTGGCCGAGTGCGTTGTTCACCAGGCGCGTGGTCAGACCGAGTTCATCTGTCGTGTAGAGGAGATGGTGGTTGGCGTCATAGACGGCATGCGAGGTGCCGCCCAGCGGGTTGATCTCGGCGACGACCTGACAGTTGTCGTTGATGACGAAGCGCGACACGGTTCGCTCGCCGGTGGTGACCTCCGTGACACGGCACCCCGGCCATGCCGGATCCGTACCCTCGTAGGCAAAGAAGTTGGTGGCGTACCCGGCTTCCCCGCCCTGTTTCACACAGCGGTCCCGGTCATCGTAGGTGTATTCGTATCTGCTGCTGTTCGTGTCGGTCCAGGACGTGACGCGCGAGCGCTCGTCGTAGGTGAACAGCATGGGCAGACCGGATGAGTTGGTGACCGAGGTGAGATTGGCGTCCGCGTAGCCGTACCGCTTGATCGTGACATCGGAACCGTCCTCGGCCGCGTCGGCCAGGCTGAGCGCTGTGACGCGGCCGTCCTGCACACTCAGTTTGAGGTGGTAGCCGCCGGAGTGCCGGATCGCATACGGAACGCCGTCGGCGTCATAGTCGAAATCGATCGTGTTGCCGTTCCGGTCGGATATGCGCTCCAGCAGGGCCAGTCGCCCTTCGGGGGTCGCGAAGTGCTGGCTACGGCCGGAGATCGGGTTGTCGATCCGGTAGCCACCCGTGTCCAGGAGGACCAGTGGCCAGCGGGGACCCGCCTCAGGAAGCACGGGAACGTCCGGAACCTCAGGACGCCGATACGTCAACAGCATGCCGTCCTCGGTCACGAAGACGACGCCTTGATCGTCGATCTCCAGACGCTGGTCGATCGTGGAGGCCCAGGTGGGGCCGAACCACCAGCCGGTCCGGTAACCCGAGGCCACACGTCGGGTGAAGGAGAGAGGCAAGGTCCCGGGGAGCGTAATGTCCCGCTCCACCAGGAACATCTGTCCGGTGGCGACGTCGACCGGATCCCCACAACCCTTGATCTTGCTCTTGAGGCGGTTGTAGGCGCCCTTGGCGCCATCGGCCAACGCGGTCCTGGCGCTCTTGCCCACACCGCGCAAGCCCAGAGCCATGCCTTTGAGGCCGCCCTTGCCCAGGACCTTCATGCCCTTGGCCAGACCACCCAGGGTGGTCAGCCCCTTCATGCCGGGGATGCAGTCGAGTGCGGCGAAGCCCACATCCCATAGAGACGCCTGCCCCTTGGAGTATTTGTAGAGCGTGTCCGCGAGCACCACCAGCGCCGCGATCAGCACGATCGCGCCGAGAATCGGCCCCCCGATGATCATCGCCACGACCCCGACCACAGCGACAACGATCTTGCACACCGCGACGATGCTGTCCCAGTTGTCGACGAACCAGTCGCCGACCTCCTCCCACCAACTCCGGTTCTGGATACCGGCATCCGAGGCCTCGTCGATCTTCCGCTTCGCCTCGCCCGCCGCCTCCCCGCGCATCTTCCGCGCGTCCTCGGCCATCTTCTTCGCCGCGTCAAGGGCGGACTGGGCACCGGAGACGTCCGACTGGGCCGTGCTCTGGGCCGACTTGGCGTGCTGGGCATCCCGGGTAGCGGCCCGGACCTTCGCCTCGTCCGGCGGCTCCGCCGCCTTGCTGCCGGTGGGATCGTCCTTGTACTTGTCGGACTCCTTCGACGCCCGGGTCACCCACGAATCGGCCGACGACAGACGGGACTTGGCCGAGGAGAGATCAGCCTGGGCTTCTCGCCCCTTGGCCAGCGCCTTGTCCGCCAACGCCTGCGCCCGCTCCAGCTTCGGCCAGTAATCCACCAGCGCATCGCCGCACAGGTCGTACGACCTCTTCAGCTTCTTCAGGTTCTTCGGCACATCCGCGAACTCGTCCTGGAACACCTCAGCGGTCTTGCCCGCCCACTCCAGCGTCTCGTTCTCCGACGCCATCCCCTTGATCAGACGCAACGCATCCGCGACATCGTCCGCGAAGTCATGCAACGTACGGGCCAGTTGACGCACCCGGTGCGGGTCACCGGGCGTCGGGTCCTTGTCCAGGTCCAGCACATGCCAATCCGCCGGCCGATACCCCGCCATCCCGCAACCCCCGTTACACGAACCTCAACGACAACAGTCGTACACATAAGCGAACTTACTGGATGTGCAAGTTCGAGGTGAAGGAGCTAAGAGTCGGTGAGCTGATCAGAGGCCGCCCCGATGCATGACATCAGAGATCCTCGGGCCACGGCTGTCCGAGAACCCGCCGATACCATATGGGCTTTGCCAGCACATCTGTCTCACGGGGGTTCCAAAGTGAAGCGCCGCTCTTGGCCCGTTGCTGCCGCGCTCGTCGCGTCCGCGGCCCTGTTGTTGACTGCCTGTGGCGGCGACGACAGCGAGTCGAAGGACAACGACAAGATCGCCGGGGCCGACACCGGGAGCGAGACCTCGGCATCGCCGACAGCGTCCGCCTCGGCCTCGGCCGGCTCCGCCGACCGGCCGAAGATCGAGCTGCCGTCCGATCTGACGTACACCTTCGAATGGCCCAAGACCGGCGACGCGGACAAGGACGCTGTCCTCTCCGACAGCGAGCAGTCCATCAAGGCCGTGGACCTCGCAATCGTGAATCAGGACGCCCTGGACAAGGCCTACCGCTACTACTACGAGGGCGAGGCGGCTGCCGGTACGGAGACGTTCGTCCAGGCGTACGTCGACGCCAAGGCTCGGGTCACCGGGACGTACCGCTACTACGACGCGGTCGCCAACATCAGCGGGAAGAACAGCGCCTCGCTCGTGTACTGCGAGGACCAGAGCAAGGCGTACGACATGTACCTGAGCCCGAAGAAGATCAACAAGACCCCGGCCACGAAGAAGAGCTACGTCCTCTACAGCACCCAGCTATTGAAGAACAGCAAGGGTGTCTGGGTCATCGAGAAGATCGATTCGCAGAGGGGGAGCGACAAGTGCCAGCCCTGAGAACGGGATCGCGTGCGCTGATCGCGTCGATAGCGGTCAGTTCGGTTCTGTTGAGCAGCGCACCCGCCTTCGCCGGCAACGCCTACATAGCCGTCGCCGGCGGCGAGGACACCTACCTCACCGACACCCGCGAAGCGCTCCGCACACTCATCCGCGACATCAAGGCGGGGAAAGCCGACCACCTCCTGTGAAACCAGCACCCCCACCTCTGAAACATTTCCCCGTGTCCACCGCATCAATGAGGTGAGGACAGTCCACACGCGCACGACGTCAGCGCACCGCAGGAAGCACAGGGGGAACGTATGAGAAAGGTCCGCGCGGACGAGTACGCGGAGTTCGCGGTGGCGCGGGCGGGGTATCTGTACCGCTCCGCGTGTCTGCTCACCGCCGGGGACACGTATCTCGCGGAGGACCTCGTGCAGGAGACGCTCGGGCGGCTGTACGTCAACTGGGGGCGCGTCTCCCGCGCCAGCAACCCGGCGGGGTACGCGCAGACGGTGCTCACCCGTACCTTCCTCGCGCATCAGCGGCGGCGCAGCAGTACCGAGCGGGCCACCGACGTGCTGCCCGAGGTCCCCGCTCCCTCCGCCGGGGGCGATGTGACCATGCGGCTCACGCTTGTCGAGGCGCTCGCCCAACTCCCGCCCAAGGACCGGGCGGTGGTCGTCCTGCGCTACTGGGAGGACCGTTCGATCGAGGAGACCGCGGGCGCGATGAACGTCAGCTCGGCCGCCGTACGCACCCGTTGTGTCCGTGCCCTCGCCCGGCTGCGTGCCCTTCTCGGCGAGGAACTCGGCGAGTACGCGGCCCGCTGACTCGTCCTCCCTCCCCTCCGGTACTCCGGTACACATTCCCTACACAGCAGAAGTGGTGGTTCGCCATGCCCGTTGAACAACGAGACGACCAGTTCGAGGAGCGACTCGGCTCCGCCCTGCGCACCGCCGGTGGCGCCTTCGACGTCGATCGTGCCGCCCTCGTCGCCGGCGGCGAGAGCCGGGGGCGCAGGCTCCGTACGCGCCGCCGGACCGCTGTCGTCAGCGGTGCCCTCGCGATCGCGCTGGTGGGGGTGGGCGGCGCCCTGGTCGCGCCCTGGGGAGGTGACGGGACCGGGCAGCGCGCCGTGGGGGCCGGCGGGACTACCGTCGGACCCGGTGATGCCGTGGGTACCGCCACGCCATCTCCCGTCTCCGGTGCCCAACTCCTCAGCACCTTTAAGGGGTTGCTCCCCGACGGAGGCCAGTTCAGCGACGAGTCGGCTCGTGGCACCGACGCCAGGACCGGGCCGTACGCCTATGCCGTGTACGACGACGGGAAGGGCGCCGCCGCTCTCTCCATCAGCCTCGGTCGGGTCGAGCCGGGGAGCGTGCGGGCCCGGGAGACGACCGAGTGCCCGGACAGGACGCTGACCCCGTACGACGACTGTGTGTCGAGCACGCTGTCCGGTGGCGCGGTGCTCAGGATCCTCAAGGGGTACGAGTATCCGGACCGCCGCGTGGACACGAAGCTGTGGACGGCCGACCTCGTCACGCCCGACGGGGAGCATGTGGCGGTGATGGAGTGGAACGCCGCCGCCGAGAAGGACGCGCCCATCAGCCGGGCCGAACCTCCGCTGGGCAGCGCGCAGTTGAAGACCCTCGTCACCGATCCGGCCTGGGTCCGTGTCATCGACGCCATCCCTGAGTCGACCGAGGTCGGGACCTCGCCGACTCCGACCTCGTCCCCGTCGGTCGAGGGCGGATCCGTCGTGTCGACGCTCACCGGTCTGCTGCCCTCCGGCCTCGATGTGGTCTCCACGGGCGGCCAGGAGACCGAGTACGGGTACGTCGTCGTCGACGACGGCAAGGGCAAGAGCTTCGTCCAGGTCAATGTGCAGCCCAACATGAAGGACGTCGAGGACCAGCTCTTCGGCCCCGACAGGAACCCCGAGACCCTGCCCGACGGGACCAAGGTCGTCGTCAAGGAGGGCAACGGCGACGACAAGGGGCTGGGGCTGATCATGCGGACCGCCGACACCATCAGGACCGACGGTATGCGGGTGGTCGTCATGGCCTTCAACTCCGGCAGCCAGAGCACCGGTCCGACCCGTGCCACTCCCGCCCTGACCCTCGATCAGCTCAAGGCGATCGCCACCAGCCCGAAGTGGCGCGAGCTGGTGCCGACCACCGACTCCGAAACGACCCAGGGTTAGAAGAACTCAGACCACGGCTGGTCCCAGATCTGCTTCACGCACAGCACCAGGAACAGCAGGCCCGCGACCACCAGCATCGTGTTGCTGAGCAGCCGGTTGCGCCATTCGGCGGGCGTGCGGGAGGAGTTGAGCAGGACCAGCAGGGTGCCGGCCAGGAAGGGGAGGAAGGCGGCGCCCAGGACGCCGTACAGGATGATCAGCCGGAAGGGCTGGCCCTGGAAGAGCAGGACGATGGGCGGGAAGGTCAGCCACAGCAGGTACGCGCGGAACGGCCACGACCGTTCGCGTGCGCCCGAGGCGACCTCCTCGCCCGTCGTCCCTCCTGTCCCGCGCCTGAAGCGTTCGACGAAGTCCGCGAACATCAGGCTCACGCCGTGCCAGACGCCGATCAGCGACGTGTAGGAGGTGGCGAAGAAGCCGATCAGGAAGAACTTGGCGGTCGCCGTGCCGTACTTGTCCTCCAGGATGTCGCTCAGCTGGATCAGGCCCTTGTCGCCGCTCGCGATCGACACGTTCGCGGAATGCAGCAACTCCGCTCCCACGAACAGCATCGAGACCACGAAGATGCCCGTCGTCGCGTACGCGACCCTGTTGTCGAAGCGCATCACCTTCATCCAGCCCGTGTTCGTCCAGCCCTTCGCGTTGACCCAATAGCCGTACGCCGCAAGGGTGATGGTGCCGCCGACGCCGCCGATCAGGCCCAGTGTGTTGAGGATCGAGTCCTTCTCGTCCGGGAGCACGGGCAGCAGGCCCGCGAACGCGTCCCCGAGGTTCGGGGTGACCCGGATCGCCAGGTAGACCGTGACGACGAACATCACGCCCACCAGCACCGTCATGACCTTCTCGAAGACCTCGTACTTGTTGAACCAGACGAAGACGAGACCCGACAACCCGCAGGCGATCGCCCACCACTTGAGGTCCATGACGTCCGGGAACAGCGCCTGCAGCGGCAGCGCGCTCGACGACATCGCCGCCGCGCCGTACACGAAGCCCCAGACCACGACGTACGCGACGAAGAAGTACGTCGTCCAGCGGCCGAGGCTCGCCCAGCCGTCGAAGAGGGTGCGGCCGGTGGAGAGATGCCAGCGGCCCGCCGCCTCGGCGAGGGAGATCTTCACCAGACAGCCGAGTACGGCGGCCCACAGGAGCGTGTAGCCGAAGTTGCTGCCCGCGATGAGCGTCGCCACCAGGTCGCCGGCGCCGACGCCCGTCGCGGCGACCACGATTCCCGGGCCGATGTACTTCCAACTGGACTTGTGCGGAGTGGAATCGGCGCCTGGGGCGACGCCCGCGGTCCCTGCTTCCGTGGTGTTTCCAGAGTTTCCTGTGGTGTCCGCCATGTACGTCAAGAAAGCGCAAAGGGGCTGGTCGCACAAGAGGGCGTTCCGGAGCCGGAGGGTGGACAGCCAGGGCATCCGGCGTCCGGAACTGGGACCCGCGGGACGCTACGGCTGTCGCCGACCACAGCCGTCGGACCCGCAGGTGCCGAGCTCGAACCACACGGTCTTGCCCGGCCCTTCCTGGTGGCAGCCCCAGCGCCTCGCGAGCGCGTCCACCAGGAACATCCCCCGGCCGCTCTCCGCGGCGCCCGCGTGCCGTACCCGCGGAGTACGGCGGCCGGTGTCGGTGACCTCGCAGCGCAGGATGCCGTGTGCGGCCGTCAGGGTGAGCCGGAACCGGCTCGCGGCGTGCAGCACGGCGTTGGTGACCAGTTCGCTGACGAGCAGTTCCGCGACGTCGAGGAGTTCGTCCCGGCCTTTCGGAGCATCCCGGCCCTTCGGGTCGTCCTTGTTCGCCAGGTCGTCCGGATCGGTGAGACCCCACTCCTCCAACTGCCTGCGCACCTCCGCCCGGGCCTCGCGGGCCGCGGTGGGGCGCGGGTCGTACTCGACGCTCAGATGGCCTGCCCCCAGCGGGGGTTGGGGGTACGAGCCATACCGAGGGACGGGATCCGGGACGTGTCCCCCGGAGCCCCCGGAGAGTTGCAGCATGCCTTCAGGATCGCCTCCACGGGCGCTCCCGCGCGCGGGTAGAAATACCTGTTTTCCGACCCCTTGCACGCACACATCGTCAGCGATGGCGTCGTCAGCGACGCGTTGTCGTCACCCAGGCCGCGATCTGGGTGCGGTTGCTGAGGCCCAGTTTGCCGAGGATGCGTTCCACGTGGCCCTCGGCGGTACGGCGGGCGATCACCAGCCGGTCGGCGATCTGCTGGTTGGCGAGGCCCTCGGCGACGAGCGCGGCGACCTCGGTCTCGCGGCGGGTGAGACGCGTCCCTCGATCGCCCGAGCCGTGGGTGTCGGAGGGTGGTCCGGGTCTCCCGTTCCCGTTTCTGTCCCCCGAATCCTCCTCCCGCAGCGCGTACTTGACGATCCCGGCGAGGCCGAAGCCCGCGCCTCGCCGGTACGCCCGCTCGTACGCCCGTCGTCCGAGGCCCTCGCGCGCCCCGGTCTCGGCGTCCTGCCGTACGGGGTCGGACGGGGTGGACCGTAGGCGGTCGGCGGCGCCGAGCAGGACGGCGGCGTGTTCGTGGGCGTGGTGGTGGGCGGTCGCGATCAGGGCGAGCAGGTCGAGGGCGGGGGCGATGCCGAGGGTGTCGTGCAGGGTGTGCGCGATGCGCAGGGCCTCGCGGGCGGGCGGTTCGGCGCGGTGCGGGTCCTCGCGGACGGTGTGGGCGAGGGCGAGCGCGCGCAGGGCGTACGAGCGCACCCATTGCTCGCCGTACTCCCCGCACACCCGCAGGACGTTCTCACAGAGGGCGACGGCCCGGTCCGCCTCGCCCAACGAGGCGAGTGCACAGGCGAGTTGGACGCGTTCGAGCCCGGCGAGGGCTGCATGACCGCCGGGTACGGGTCCGCGCGCCACGGCGTCCTCGAAGTGCCGCAGGGCGGCGGCCGGTTCACCGCCGAGCAGCAGACCGACCCCCACGACGTACCCGGCGTGCGCGGCCTCGGCAGCGTCACCGAGGCGGCGGGCGAGGGCGCGCGCCTCCTCGGCCTGCCGCCGGCCCCGGGCGAGTTCCTCGGGCGAGCCGGTGAGCAGCCCGAGCAGTCCCGAGGCCCACAGCGCGCGGGCCCGTTCACGGCTCGGTTCGGGGTTCGCTTCGAGGGCGCGGTCGAGCCAGTACCGGCCTTCGCCGGGTACGCCGGACGCGTACCAGTGGAACCAGAGGGTGGCGGCGAGACGGAGGCCGGCCTGGGGGTCGTCGGGGGCTCCCCCGCGCGCCCTGATCTCCGTATCGGGGCTTCCGGGGCTTGCGAGGCGTCCGGGTCGTCCGGGGCTGAAGTCCGACGCGGCAGGGAGGTTGACGCGGAGGCTGGCGGGACGGTCGTCGGGGACCCCTCCGCCGGTCCTGACCTCCGCTCTGGGGCCTCCGGAGCTGCCGGAGCTGCCGAGGCTGAAGTCCAGTGCAGCGCGGAGGTTGGCGTGGTCGGCGCGGAGGCGGGTGGCCGACTGCCGCTGGCCGGGGCCGAACCAGGCCTGTTCGTAGGCCGTCGCGCGGGTCCGGGTCCAGTCGCGGTGTCTGCGTCGGGCGGCCCGTTCCGCTCCGGGGCGCTGCCTCAGCCGGTCGAGGCCGTACTGCCGGAGGGTGTCGAGCAGCCGGTACCGTACGCCGCCGTCCGGGTCCGTCTCCCGGCTCAGTACGGACTTGCCGACCAGCCCGGTCACCGCTTCCAGGACGTCGGCGGCACCCTCCCCGCACACGGCCTCGGCCGTCTCCAGGTCGAAGTCCCCGGGCAGCACCGACACCCGCGCCCACACCAACCGCTCATCCGCCGTGCACAGTTGGTGGCTCCGGTCGATCGTCGCGCGCAAGGTGCTGTGGCGGTCCCCACAACGACTGGCTTGCTCGTCGTCGATGCGGGTCTGTAGCCCCGCGATGTCCTCGTCGCCCAGTTCGCCCATACGGGCCGCCGCCAGTTCGATGGCCAGGGGGAGGCCGTCGAGGCGGTGGCAGAGGCGGGCCACCGCCGTGCGGTTGGCGGGGGTGAGGGTGAAGCCCGGGAGTGCGGCGGCGGCCCGGTCGGCGAAGAGGGCGAGGGCCGGGTGGCGGTGGGTCGCGGAGAGGTCGCCGTCCGGGTCCGGGAGCGGCAACGGGCGTACGTCCAGCAGGTGTTCCTCCGTCAGGCCCAGTCGGTGCCGGCTGGTGGCGAGGACACGTACGCCGGTGGTGCGGTGCAGGAGTGCGCCGGCGAGTTCGGCGCAGGCCCGGTGCAGGTGCTCGCAGTTGTCGAGGACCAGGAGGAGGCGGCGGGCGCTCAGCCGGTCGGCGAGGGCGTCCGGGGTCTCCGGTCGGCGGGGCGTGGCGTGGTCGCCGTACAGGTCGAGTGCGGTGGCGGCGGCCCTCGCCACCAGGCCGGGGTCGTCGAGGTCGTCGAGGTCGGCGAGGTGCACGAAGCGGACGCCGTCCGGGAAGGCGCGGGCAACGCGGGTCGCGACACGGGCGGCGAGGCGCGTCTTGCCGACGCCCCCCGGGCCGGTCAGCGTGACCAGCCGGGCCCTGGCCAACAGCGCCCGGACCTGGGCCTGTTCGTCGCGGCGGTCGACGAAGCTCGTGGTCTCGGACACTGGTGATGCGGCCGGTGATCGGCCTTCGGCCGGTGATCGGCAGTCCGTTCGTGGCGCTGATCCGCCCATGATCAGTACCTTCCAACAGGCCCCCGCAGATACACACACGCGGTCACACACACGTGTGCACTTACCGAGGAGCCGCGACGGGCGGGGCGAGGGCGCGTATCCTCCGCGTCACCCTCGTACGAGCGGCCGTTTCCGGCCCGTACGGCCAGCCGGTTCGCGCCATCGCCCTTTAGGCACTCTTGACCTGCTCATGCCATAGCCGCACCATGAGCGCCACACCCGCACCAGTCCGTCGCACCGAAGAACCACCCCCCGCTCCACTCCCAGCTTCCGGAGATCCCGGAACTCCCGGAGAAATCAGGAGACTTCATGCGACTTCGTATACGAGGCTCAGGCGCCCGCGCCGGCAGGCGATCCGCCGCCGTCGTCGGCCTGCTGTCCCTCGCTCTCGCCCTCGGCGTCACCTCCACGACACCCGACGCCACCGCCACCAGCGCCAAGCGCCCGGCGGCCTCGGCGGACGACGTCCGCCAGTACGAGATCCACATGCACTCGACCGTCGAGGACCGCACCAAGCTCCAGCAGGCGGGCGTGTCGATCGACGACACCGACGGCCACGGCGTCACCGTCTCCGGCCGCGCGGACCAGATCCAGAAGCTGCGCGCCCAGGGCTACGACATCACGCCGCTGGGCCAGGTCCCCGACCGCTCCAGCAGCGCCGACGACGTACGGCTGCTCGACTTCCCCACGGCCGACTCCCGCTATCACAACTACGCGGAGATGACGACGGAGATCAACTCCCTCGTCTCGGCCAACTCCTCCATCGCCAGCCAGCGGGTCATCGGTACGTCGTACTCGGGCCGGAACATCGTCGCCATCAAGCTCAGCGACAACGTCGGCACCGACGAGGCCGAGCCGGAGGTGCTGTTCACGCACCACCAGCACGCCCGTGAGCACCTCACGGTCGAGATGGCGCTCTACCTGCTGCGCAACCTGACGTCCACCTACGCCACCGACTCCCGGGTCAAGGCCATGCTCGACTCCCGTGAGATCTGGATCGTGCCGGACCTCAACCCGGACGGCGGCGAGTACGACATCGCGACCGGCTCGTACCGCTCGTGGCGCAAGAACCGGCAGCCCAACTCCGGTTCGTCGTACGTCGGTACGGACATGAACCGCAACTGGAACTACCAGTGGGGCTGCTGTGGCGGCTCCTCCGGCTCGACGTCCTCGGAGACCTACCGGGGTACGGCCCCCGAGTCCGCCCCCGAGGTCAAGGTGGTCGCCAACTTCGTCCGCAGCCGGGTCGTCGGCGGCGTCCAGCAGATCAAGACGGGCATCGACTTCCACACGTACAGCGAGCTGGTGCTGTGGCCCTTCGGGTACACGACCGCCAACACCACGACGGGCATGACCCAGGACGACCGGGACGCGTTCGCGACGGTCGGCGGGAAGATGGCCGCGAGCAACGGGTACACGGCGGAGCAGGCGAGCGACCTGTACATCACGGACGGGTCGATCGACGACTACCTCTGGGGCAGTCAGAAGATCTTCGCGTACACCTTCGAGATGTATCCGTCGTCCAGCTCGGGTGGGGGGTTCTATCCGCCCGATGAGGTGATCGACCGGGAGACCGCGCGTAACCGGGATGCGGTGTTGCAGTTGCTGGAGAACTCGGACTGCATGTACCGGTCCATCGGTAAGCAGGCGCAGTACTGCTAGAGGCTTCTGAGGTAGTGGGGAACTGCGGGTCCGTTGTGGCTGGTCGCGCAGTTCCCCGCGCCCCTATGGGGCGCTTTCCTCGAAGTAGGTGTCCAGGACCGCGTCCAGCTCCGTTTCCCACTCCTGGTGCTGGGACTTCGCCTTCGCTTCGATCTCCACCGGGTACCAGCGGCGGTCCGGGGTGTGGACCGTCACCGTGAACCGCTTGCCGAAGCGGGACGTCTCCGTCTCGACGGCGCCGATCTCGTCCCAGCGGAACTCGCACTCCTGGTCGTCCAGGGAGAGGCGTACGCCGCTGTGATCGGCGATGATCTTCGCCCGGCGGTCGGACGCCTCAAAGACGGGGCCCTCGACCTCGGGGGTCTCCGTCTCGGCCTCAGGGGTCTCGACCTCGGCCTCTGCCTCGGTCTCTGCCTCAGAAGTTTCAGAGGTCTCGGGGGCTTCCGTCTCCGCTACCGCCTCCTCCACCGGGTCCGGGGTCCCGTCCTCCGGCTCAGCCGGCACGGGTGAAGTGAGCCCGGGGATGGCCGCCGGGTCGACCGCGGCGGTTTCCAGGGGCTTGCTGCTCGAACCTATGCGCTGCTCCACAGTCGAAAGTATGGCGGACATTGCTGTGTCATGGGACAGCAGGGGCCTGAGAGATCCGAAGAAGACCAGGAGAGATCACTCGTCGCGTCATTCGTCCCTCACTCGTCCATGAAGACGATCTTCCGCCTCGGTGCCGCCGCGCCCGCCGCCGTGGTCGTCGCCGAGCGGCCCGCCGGTACCGCGCGCTCCCGGCCCCAGGCCCTGATCTCCTCGATCTGCTCGGGGTTCACCCTGCTCAGCGGGACCGTGTTGGCGAAGGTGTCCAGCAGGAACGACGGCTTCAGCCGGTCCGCACCGCCCGTACGGAACGCCTCCTCGCCCACGTCGTGCAGCGTGGACTCGATGTCGGAGCCCGCGAAGCCCTCGGAGAGGTCCACAAGCCGGTCCACCTGCTCGGGACCCGGGTCCATCTTGAGGTAGCGGCGGTAGTACATCTCGATGATCTCCTTGCGGTCCTGGCTGTCGGGCAGGTCCACGAAGAACAGCTCGTCGAACCGGCCCTTGCGCAGCAGCTCGGGCGGCAGACTGCGCACGTCGTTGGCGGTGGCCACGACGAACGCCCGCGACCGCGACTCCTGGAGCCAGAACAGGAACTGCCCGATGATCCGCTGCGGCACCCCGGACATGTCGTCCTTGCCCGCGAGACCCTTCTCGATCTCGTCGATCCACAGGATGCAGGGCGCCACCCGGTCCGCCATCGCCAGCGCCTCCCGGAACCGGCCCTCGGACTCGCCCAGGTACTTGCCGTGGATGCTCGCCATGTCGAGCCGGTAGAGCGGGAGCTGCCACTCGTGCGCGATGGCCTTCGCGGAGAGCGACTTCCCACAGCCGGGTACGCCGACCAGCAGCACGCCCCTCGGGGGCCGCAGCGCGGTGTCCCGCAGGTCGGCGTGCATCATGTCGTGCTTGCGCTTCAGCCACTCGCGCAGACTGCTCAGGCCGCCGACCGTGTAGTCGCCCTCCCTGAGCTGGACACGTTCGAGTCCGGTGAGGTTGCTGAAGATGCGGTCCTTGGCCTGGGCGAGGCCGAGGACGTCCGCCTTCTGGATCGAGCCCTTCGCCGCGATGGTCGCCATCAGGTTGATGCACTCGGCCTCGGTGACCCCGCTGAGGAACTCGGCGGCGCGGCGGGCGTCGTCCTCGTCCCACTCGATGGGGATGACGCCGTTGTGGTCACTGAGGAAGCCGGCGAGGGTGCCGTACATCTCGTCGGTGTCCGGGAGGTCCAGGTGCAGGCTCATGCCGAGCCGCTGCAGGCCGCTCCAGATCGGGGCGTCGGTGACCAGGACGATGCTGCCGCTGTTGTTGTCGGCGAGGCGGGCGAGTTCGGCGATGTGGCGGGTGACCGGGGTGTCGTCCTCCAGGTGGTCGGGGTCGACCAGGATGACGGTGGCGTTGGCTCTGCCGCTGAACTGAGTTGCGGCGAAGTCCATGGCTCCCGTGAGGGAGCGGTCGTCTTGTACGGGGGTGTTGGTGCGGAGGTCTCTGAGGCCTGTTGCCCTGGTGTAGATCCAGAAGGGCATGCTGCTGCGGCGGGGTTGTAGGGCTGCGTCTCGGAGGAGGCGTAGGGCTCGTTGTTGTTCGATGGTCCGCATGCCGATTACTGGGACACGGGCGGAGATGTAGCTGTCTAGGTGGTCGAGGCTTTCCGTGTAGTTCGACATGCGGGCCTTTGGTTGGGGGTGGTTCGGTGGGATGGCCTCTGGCGGCCGGTGGGGGCTTGTCGCGCAGTTCCCCGCGCCCCTAGGGGTCCGTGATCACCCGGCGTCTTGAGCGTTGCTGTCCCTGTGGCTGAGCCCATGGGTCCGCCGGCTTGGCCACCGTCGCCACCGCCACCGTCAATGGGTTGTCCCTGAACGTTCGTCTGCGCTGCTCGACCCACCTCTGGTCCGTGCCGTTCGTCGCCGCCAGGTCGTCCAGTTGGCGTTCCAACTGGCGTTGCAGGTCTGCGATCTGGGTGTCGACCAGTTCCGTGAAGCGGGTTCGGGTCGACTCGGGCAGGCCCGGGTGGCCCGCGACCGAGCGCACCGTCGCCAGGCCTGCCCTCGCCTGGGCCAGGGCACGGCCCGCCGAGAACTCGTCCGGGGCCGCCAGGAGGGCCTCGGTGAGGCGGTCGGCCCAGGTGGTGAGGCGGGTGTCGAGGGCTGTGCCTAGGTGGCCGGCGAGGCGGGTCCAGGTCTCGCCCGGGAAGTCCTCCTGGGCCAGGGGCGGGAGGGTCCCCAGGGGTACCTCCTCCTCGGCTGACCAGCGGTGCAGGAAGTCCACCCAGGTCTCGTAGGGGCCGCCGTGACCCCAGTACGTCGTCACACCGTGCCGCCCGGTCTGCGGACGACGGTCTCGCCGGGTGGCAGGGGCTCCCAGTCGGGCAGGCCCTCGACGACCTTGCGGACGCGGCTGGTCGCCCGTTCGCCGGCGGGCTTGCGCGTGGCACCCCAGGGGGAGGCTCCGGCGGACGACCACTGGGGGTCCCCGGGGGGCCTGCGGGGCGCGGGCGGGGTGCTCATGACGCGGTGTCCTTCGGGGTGGTCGGGGTGGCGGTGCCGGAGACGGTGCGGCCGTCGAACGGGGAGTTGCCCTGGGTCGCCGTGCGCAGCGACTGGATCAGCTCGCGGCACTGCGGCTCCACGGCGTCGGCCGTGCGCAACTTGGCGTTCCAGTCGGTGAGTTCGGCGGAGGCCGCGCGCAGGTTGTGCACGGACTCCTGTTTCGCCGCCTCCAGGATCCTGCGGGCGTTGTCCTGGTGGCGGTGGGCGGCCTGGGCGCCGTTCACCAGGATGAGCCCCCAGACTCCGCCCACGAGGATCGCGACCACCAGCGCGGCCGGGAACGAGAACATGCCGATGACCACCAGGATGCCCAGCACGGTGAGTCCGAGCGGGGTCGCCTTCTTGGCCCACGGGTAGGCGAACCGGTCGATGAAGGGCCGGGTGTAGTGGTCCCAGTGGGTCGTCAACGACTGTTCCAGGTCCGCCAGTTGCTGGGTGAACGAGCCGACCCAGGGCGGGAGGTGGAAGGTCTGGGCGGCGACCGTGTAGGCCGTGCCGAACTGCGCCTGGACGTCCGGCGGTACGGCTGCCCGGTAGTCGCGGGTGAAACCGGCGTGCGCCTGGAGGAACCACTCCTGGCAGGCGGCGACCGACAGCCGCTGGGTGGCGGGCGAGGTGCCGATGGCCGCCGGGTTGAGGGCGGCGGTCGTCTGCACGGTCAGATAGTCGAGGGTCTCCTCGTACGAGGCCGAGTCCGCGTCCGCCGTTCTGCGGGCCGCGTCCAGGTCGCCGCCGTGGTCGATGACCGCGTGGTTGAAGGCGAGGTCGCGGCGGAGCGGCAGTTCCTCGTTGTCGTACTCGGAGACCAGCCGGTCCAGGATGTCGTCGACCGCGTCCTCAAGGCGCTGCGAGGGCTGGAAGTCGCGGTCCATGATGGCCCGGTACTTGTCCAGCACCACCTGGTGGGCGCGGGCCCGGCCGAGCACCGAGTCCAACTGCGGCCACTGCGGGGACACTTGGGCCAGGCGCGGGAACTCCGCCGAGGCGGACGGCAGGACGAGGGAGTCGATCTCGTCGCGCCAGCGGGTGATCTGGCGCTGCTGGGCCTGGTCGTCGTCCATCAGCTGGTCGCGCCAGCCGTGCAGCGTGTCGTCGAGGAGTTCGCGTCCGGCGGGCCCGAACGCGCCCTGGGCTATGGACTCCAGGATGACCGCGAACTCACGGCCGAGCGCCGCCGGGTCCTGCGCGAGGAGGTAGTGGCGCAGCCAGCGTACGGCCGCCTGGGCGCGGTTCTGGCGGCGCAGCACCAGGGCGAAGAAGAGGGACGTGCGGTCCGGGGAACGCCGGAAGGCCTCCTCGACCGCCTTCTCGCACAGCGACCTGTCGTCGGCCGACCAGGAGGCGAGGGCCACCAGGGCGGGCGCGAGCCAGTAGCGGGGCGTCTGGAGCATCAACTGGTCGCCCACGGCACGGACGTTGTCCTCGGAGACCAGGCCCAGGTCGAAGGCCTGGAGCATGCCGACGGCGGTGCGCCGTACGGTCTTGTGGTGGCCGAACTCGTGGTCCACCTGGTCCTGGATCACGCCGACGCGGGTCTCGGCGCGCTGGACGTTGGCCGTGAGCTGGGCGGTCCGCACGAAGGCGAGGAACTCGTCGCGCAGCTGCTGGAGTTCGGTGCGGGTCTGCTGCTGGTTGGCCTCGACGGCCGAGACCTGGCCGGACACCGAGCCGACCTGCTCACTGAGCCGGACCACGAGGTTGCTGACCTGCTGCACCTTCTGGTGCAGTGCGTAGTCCACCTCGGACATACGTTTCTCCGATCACATCGGCCATCGCGTGGTTATGGCGTTCGGGTGGGTCAGGCGGGGGGGGTGGGGCGGTGCGAAGGTGACCTGGGAGGTCGGTGTCAGGGACGTACGACCGTGCCGTCGTCCAGTACCGGCAGGAGCAGGCCGCCGGAGTAGACCTCGACGAAGGCGTAGCCGCCCGAGCGCACCAGCATCCGGGCGCCCGAGAACGGGTCGGGCACCTGGTCGGACGGGGCGAAGTGGCGGACGATCACCTGGAAGAGGTCCAGTTGGTGGTCGACGTAGGGCGGGCCCAGATAGCAGCGGGCCAGGAAGCCCAGCGGGATCTCGCCGTAGTTCGCCCGGTACTCCTCGCCGATCCACTCGGCCAGTTGGCGGCGCGTCTGTTCGTCCAGGCCCGCGTCGAGCCGGCCGACCGCGTCGCGCAGTGCCTGCGGGCGGGGGGCGAGCCGCTCCCGGCGCAGGGGTGCGGCGGGCGCCGGTCCTGAGGTGCCGACGGTTCGGCGGGGTCCGGCGGTGCCGGCCGACCCGGCCGTGCCCTGGTCCGTGCGGCGCAGTGCGTCCGACGACGTGGTCTTCGGCGCGACGGCTCCGCCGCCCGGCTGAACGACGCGCCGAGGCCGCTCCAAGTGGCCCATGTGTCCCCCGACTTGAGTTGACTTGCGTGAAGCGAGATACGTGAAGCGTGAAGCGTGAAGGCGACCAAGAAGTTGATGCAAGCGAGTGAAGACTAGTGACGTTGAGTCAATACTGCGACCGAAGCGGCCACTTGGCACCCCGATATGTGGTCCCGGACCCGAACTCGCCCCGTTCCCGACCCGTTCCCGCCCGGTTCGCCCACGACTTCACCCAGGTTGCGGCCGGGCGCGGCTGACAGACTTCCCGTCATGGGGTCGATCCACACGTTCATGGCGGGCATCAACGACTATCCGCCCGACATCGCCACGCCGCTCAGGGGCTGCCTCAACGACATCGCCGAGGCCCACCGGCTGGTGACCGCCCGCACCGGGGGCGGCGCACGGGTGCGGACCGCGCTGAACGGCGCCGCGACGGTGGCGGCGGTCGAGGACGGCATCCGTACGTTCCTGGGCGCGGCCGGGCCCGGCGACACCGCCCTGTTCTGGTTCTCCGGTCACGGCACCCGCCAACTCGCCTCGGGCGCCGACCTGTTGATCGAGGCGACGGGGTGGAACCAGGCGCTGGTCTGCGCGGACGGGCCGCTCCCGGACAAGCGGCTGGGCGCACTGCTCGCCGAGGTCGCGGGGCGCGGGGCGGATGTCGTCGCGGTGATCGACTGCTGCTACTCCGGAGGCGCCGACCGAGAGCGGCTGGCCGGGGCGACGGCACGGTTCGCGGCGCCCCGGCCCGGTTGGCGGCAACCGGTGACCGGACGGGAGGTGGCTGTTCCCCAAGGGCCCCAAGGACTCCAAGGACTCCAAGGACTCCAAGGCCCCCAAGGGGCCTCGCGGCACCTGCTGTTGGCGGCCAGTCGGCTGGACCAGCTGTCGTACGAGGACCACTTCGGCGGCCGACGGCACGGGGCGTTCACGTACGCGCTGCTGGGTGCGGTGCGCGCGGCCGGGCCCGACGCCACCTACCGGGAGCTGCTGGCGGCGGCCGACGCGCGGGTGCAGCGTGCCGGGATCCAGCAGCGGCCGGTGCTGGCGCCGGAGACACCGGGCGGCCCGGCCGATCTGCCGTTCCTGGGCGGGGTCACACGTGGTGCCGCATCGGGGGCCACCGGCGAGCATCTGCTGCGGTTCGCGGCGGACGGCTGGGAGGTGGACTGCGGCACCGGGCACGGGCTGCGGGACGGGGCGGGCGCCGGGGGTACGGAGTTCGGCGTCGTCGGGGACCGGGCCGAGGGTGCGGAGGGTCGGGTGCGGGCACGGCTCGTGCACACCGACCGCACCCTGGTGGACCCGCTGGGCTGGACCCCCGACCCCGAGCGCGTGTACCCGGTGACCCCGACCGCGCTCGCGACCCCGCCCGCCACACTGACCGTGGACGAGGACCCGGCCCACCCGGCCGCCGCCGCCCTCCTCAGGGCCACCATCGCCTCGTACGGCCCCGGCGGCGGCCCCGCGCCCTTCGTACGGATGGTCAACTCCCCCGAGGAGTACGGCGATCCGCACTTCCGGCTGGTCGTACGCGACGACACCGCCCGCGTGCTCGGCAGGGACGGTACGGAGTTCGTGGCGCCCCTGCCGTTCCGCGGGGAGACGACCGGTGACGCTCGACGGATCGTGGACTGCCTCTCCCACCTCACCCGCTGGTTCCGGCTCCGGGATCTCACCTCCCGCCCCTCCCTCCTCGACAACCTCATCCAGGTGGAGGTGGTCCCGTGGGGCGACGTCGACGGGCCCGCCCTCGTGCCGGACGGCGGCGGCGAGATCGTCCGTTCGTACGCCCCCGAGGGCGCCGCCGGTCCGCGTGAACCGTGGGTCACGATCCGGCTGCGCAACCGTTCCCCGCAGCGCACCCTGTGGTGCGTGCTCCTCGACCTCACGGACCGCTACGCCGCCAACCCGGTCCTCTTCCCGGGCCACTTCATCGGCCCCGGCCGCACCGGGTACGCCCTGGACGGCGACCCCGTACAGCTCTCGATCCCGGCCGACCGGGCCGTCGTACCCGGTGCCGAGTCCCGTGACTGGCTCAAACTCATCGTGGCGGAAGGGGAGTTGAGCACGGCGCCCTTCCAACTGCGGCCGTGGGACCCGTACGAGGAAGCGGGCGCGAGGGCGAGCGGGGCAGGGGCGGACGGCGTACTGCGGTTCGACGGTCCCCAAGCCTCGTACGGGCAACGCGAGATGGGCCCCGTGGCCGGCGGCGGTCCGACCGTCCGCTGGACGACGCGGACGATCGCCCTGCGGACGGTCGTACCGCCGGCGCTGCCCGCACCCTCCCGGGCTCACCGGTTCACTGGCCGAGGTGGGTGAAGCCGGCCCAGGCGCTGAGGTCGTCGGGGTCGATGTGCCGGGCCCGTTCGGCGAGACGGGCGGGCAGGCCTGCGGGGAGTTCGCGCCCCGGGTCCAGCATCCAGAGCTGGGCTCGGCGCAGGGCCCTGGCGGGCGGCTCGTTCTCGGTGCGCAGGAAGTGGTGGGTCAGGAACATCAGGACGGAGGTCGCGTCGTCCGGCACCGGCCACAGCGAACCGACGACCGAGCGCGCACCGGCGACCAGGAAGGCGGTCGCGAGGCTGTACGCCTCGTTGTGCCCGCGCCCCGACACATGGCTGCGACAGGCGGCGAGCAGAACGAGTCCGAGCCGTCCGCCGCCGGCCCCACCGACGGCCTCGGTGAGTTCCTCGGCCGCCAAGTCGCCCCCGTGGAGGGAGAGATGGGCGGTACGGCGGGCGGTACGCGCGATGGAGGCATGGCAGGCGAGATGCAGCACTCCGCCTTCTCCCTCCTCCCCCGCCTGTTCGGGGCCGGCCCCCGTGAGCCAGTCGAGGACCTCCTGCGGGGTGCCGGGCCCGTCGGTACCGCCACCCTCGCGGCGGCCCAGGAACCGGCCGTGCGGATAGAAGACCCGCTGTACGGCGTCGGCCTCCTCACCCGCCCAGTGCAGGTCCCCGGTCGGGTTGCCGACGACGAGCGCGGCCCCGGAGTGCGCGGCCTGGGGCCGGGCGGCCACGTCGCACAGCAGTCGGGCGGAGGCGGCGTACGAGATCTCCGCCTCCTCCAGCGCGTAGCGGCGCCGCCCGTCCTCGTCCTCGGCCCAGGCCGCGTGCCAGGGCACGAGCCCGAGCGGCCCCATCGGCACGAACACCAGCCGGGGCACCCGCCCACTGGCGGTGGCGAACACATCGAGCAAGGGCCGCGTCCCGGCGTACCAGGCCCAGCCGCACAGCCGGTCGAGACGGCGCCGCAGCGACGGCGTGTCCGGCCGCGCAGCGGACGCGGCGGACGACCAGCCGGGGACGGGCCCCATCTCCCGGTCGTCGTCCCGGAGTTGGGCGGCGCGCACCTCCTCCGAGTCACCCGGCGGCGCGGCGGACACCGCCGACGATGACCGGCCAGGGCCAGGCTCCATCTCCCCGTCCGTGTCCCGGAGTTGGGCGGCCTGCACCTCCGCCGAGTCGCCCGGCACCGGCAACGGGCGGCCGTCCCCGGCGGGCGACGACCTGCCCGGCGAAGCGGCCGACGCGGCCGACGGCCAACCGGAGACGGACCCCGTATCCCGCCCGCCGTCCCGAAGCTGGGCGGCGCGCACCTCCTCCGAATCGCCCGGCGAGGCGGCCGACCCGGCCGACGGCCACCCCAAGACGGACCCCATCTCCCGTTCCTCATCGCCGAGTTGGTCGGCGCGCATCTCCAGCGGCTCCCCCGGCAGCCGTACGTACGCCGTCAGTGGGCCCGCGTCCTCGGTGAGGGTCGGGAGGGGGATCGAGTGGACGTCTCCGGTGGCCGTTACGACGACTGCGGTGCCGGGGGTGTCCGGGCCGGCCGGGACCAGGTAGACGAGGGCGTCCTTGCGGAGGGTGCGTAGGGCGGTGGCGATCTCGGTCGGAGTGGGTGGGTCCAGGAGGCGGTCCTGGAGGGAGTCCGCGCCGGTGAGGGCGGACAGGACTCGGCGGCGCAGGGCGCTCGGCACGGACAGGGGCTCGCGGAGCGCGGTGAGCGGGTCGGTGGCGTCGGACGCCAGGCCTGCCGCCCGCCATTCCTCGGCCAGCGCGTCGTGGCCCGCTGCCACCAGGCGCTCGGGGACCGTGCGGGACGTGGTCGCGGCGTGCAGGATCAGGCCCCGACAGGCGTCCAGGGCCTGCACGGCCTCGTCGAAGGCGTTGTCGCGCAGACACCAGCCGGCGACTTCGAGCGCGGTCTCGGTGGCCTGCGCCACGGCCTCCTCGGCGTGTGCGGTACCGGACTGCACGAGCGCGGCCCAGGCATGGCCGCGCAGCGCGTCGAGGCCGATACGGCGGGCCACGCCCTTGTCGTCGCGGCGCAGTTCGCCCCGGGTGCGGTAGGCGCGGCCGAGGGCCAGTCCCGCAGTGGCGTAGAGCCGGTGTTCGGGGCCGCCGGCGGTTCTGAAGGCCTCTTCCAGCAATGTGATGCCTTTTGCCAGATGGCGGGCGCGTGCCGTGGGGAGGGGATTCACCCCGGCGAGGACGCAGTGACCCGAGCCCAGGCAGTGGCCGTAGCGCAGTTTGCTGTCGCTGCCCTCGTCGACCAGTTCGTAGGCCTCCTCCAGGAGTTCCATGGCCTCGGCGAGCGCGCTCACGTCCTGGGTCCGCCCGGCCCGCGAGAACCGGGTGATGCCGTTGTCGCCGAGCACCCAGGCCCGGTTGTCGCGCGGCAAAGAGCGTGCCGCGCGCCGCAGTCGGGCCATCGAGGGGCGGCCGACGAGCGGCGGCGCGGGCGGAGCGCCCAGCTGCTCGGCGAGCCGGTCGCGGGCGGCGCGGGCGTTCTCCAGCAGCGTCCAGAGTTCGATGCTGGAGGTGTCGTCGGGGCCGAGTTCCGTGTGCGTCGTGGCGAGTACGGCGAGGTGCTCGTCGGTGCCCGCGAGGTCCCCGCGCTGGGCGGCGGCCTGTGCTTCGAACCCGGCCTGCTGGGCGGTCATGACCTTGCGTCTGTACGGGCTCAGGTGAGGGCTGTCGCGCAGTCGCCGCCACATCCGGCCGGCCGACTCCATGTCGTCGCGCACGCCCGCGGTCTGCCCCCGGTAGGTCATGGCGGCGAACCGGGCCATGTCGATGCTGTGCCCGAGCTCGTCGTCACCGCCCCGCCCGGCGCCGGTGGCAGCCTCGGTGCCCGCGTAACCGGCAGAACCGGTAATGCCGGCGGAACTGGCGGAACCCGTGGAACCCGCGGGGTTCGCCGCCGCACCGGCCGCCTCCGCCTGCGCGAGATGGTCGAGCACCGCGTCCATGCCCCGCCCGGAACCGGCGAGTTCGTCGCGCAGCCGGGCATGGGCGACCACGGCGTGCGCCTTGCGCTGCCAGGCCGGATCGTCCTTCCGGTACGCGAGGACCGTGTCGATCAGCTCGGTCTTCCGCGCCTCGGCGGCGTTGCCGTGCGGGTCGAGGAGCATGCCGTGGGACAGCAGGTTGAGGGCGAGCACCGCGCGCTCGTGCTCCGACTCCAGTGCGGTGAAGTAGGCGAACACCTGATCGAACCCGGCACCCTGCCGCCTCGACCTGCCGAAGCTCCGGAGAATGCCCGGGAAGTCGTCGTCGACGTCGTTGAAGTCCAGGAACTCGCGCCCCTGGTCGAGGTCGTTCAGCATGCCGAAGTAGGCCTCTGCGGCGCTGTCGACGGTCATCGCCGCCGGGATGTCCGCCGGGTCCGCAGGGGTGAAGCCGTAGTCGATCTCCAGGGTGCTCCAGGCCCAACTGCCCATGATCTGAGTGGCTTTGCGCAGATCTCCGTCGAACTCCTCGTCCTCCAGGACCAGTGCGCAGGCCCTGGTGATCTCGTGGAGCCGGGCCGGGTCGTGGTCGTCCTGGTACCGGCTCTGCTGGAACACCCCGAGGAACAGGGCGGTGTGGGTGACCCGTCCGTCGCGTGCGGGCACCCACTCGTCGAGGGCCTTCCTGATCAGCCCGATCGCCCTGTCCTGGCCCGGTCCGTCGCCGCGTACGCTCGTCCGCTCGTACAGCAGCCGCCCGAAGCTGTCGAGGAACAGCGGGACCAGCCGGTCGACGTCCGCCGGGTCGGTCAGCAGGCCGTTCAGCTCCACCTCGGCCGCGGCGGCCTGCGCCTGGTCCTTCCAGTTCCCCCAGATCAGGAACCGTACGTACGCGCTGCGGATCCCTGCCTCCCAGGCCCAGGACGGCACCTCGCCGGTCGCGTCCCGCACTTCGAGCAGGGCGGTGCCGAACTCCTCGCGGGCCTGCTCCAGTTCGGCCCGGTCTGCGGTGGCCCGGCCGTGGATCATGAGGCCGAGGCCCAGGCTGTAGCGGACGAGCGGCAGATCGCTGGTGGGCAGCGCCGCGTCGAGCACGGCCCGGTAGTACTTGGCGGCAGCCTCCGCGTCAGCCGGGTCGCGGCCCAACTCCTGCCGCTCCAGATGGAGATAGCCCCGGCCCTCGGTCAGATCGACAGCCTCTTTGCTGCCCGGCTCCAGCACGGCGGCAGCCACCTCGTGCCGCCGCAGGGCCTCGTCGACAAGCTCGAGAGCTTGTGCGCGCGTCCCCTCGAAGCCCAGGTAGCGGTACTTGGAGACCGAGGCGAGGAGTTGCAGGCCCAGCGTGCGCACGAGGTCGTGGTCGAGGTCCGGGGCGAGGCTGTCGGGAGACAGTGCGGCCATGCCCTCGCGCAGCAACTCCCAGGCTTCGTCGAGGAGTTCGGCGCCGGGTTCGATGTCGAACTGGCAGGCCCTGACATGCCCGAACATGATCCGCCAGGCCGCCCACTCCCCGGGGTCGCCGGGTGCCTTGAAGGCGAGCGCGAAGGCCTGGGCGGCCAGCTCAAGGTTCTCCGAATCACCCTGTTCATCCGATTCATCCGCCAACATATGGATCCGGTAGGAGAGTTCACCGGCCGTCGCGCACAACTCGGGAGCCTCCGGGGCGTCGGAGGCCGTCGCTGCGATGGCGTCGAGGATCTCCTCGCGGCGGGCGCGGAGTTCGTCGACGAAGGCGAGGAGTTCGTCGTCGGGGGACGGGGTTTCTGCGGTCACGGGCCGAACTTTCCGGGATCGGTACGCCGAACATGTCCGTACGATCGCCAAATTACGGTGTCAGGGCGCGAGTTGGACGTAGTACGGCAGCAGCAGCGAGTTGAGCCACTCCCGCCCCTCGGCGGTCCCGAAGTCCATGGCGTCGCCCTCCTCGACGCCCAGCGCGCCCTCCGGGCACCGGTCGTCGAACAGCACCACCGTACGGTCGGCCGGTTCCCGCTTCGACGACCACACGAGCCCCTGCGCCCACGGCTCGGTGTGCCGGCGGATCCAGTGCGCCCAGTCCCTGGTGTACGGGTACTCGTGCGACTCGGTGTGCACCAGCCAGGTGTCCTGGTGCACGGCGGCCAGTTCCTGCGCGGACGTCAGCGGCAGCACCCCGACGTCGGCGGTGAGCCGCAGGGTGCTCAGCCGGCGCCCCTCGACCGCGCGCCGGGGCAGCAGCCGGGGACCGCCCGAGGGGTCGAAGGGCAGCGAGCGCAGCAGGGTCTCGCAGACGGCGGCGGCAGCGCTGAGCCCGGCGTACAGATAGCCGTACGGATCACAGGAGGTGGCGTCGAAGCGGCCTCCCCCGTAGAGGCAGTGCGAGGGGATCGGGTTGAACTCGGCGGCGCCGCGGTGCGAACCGTGGATGCGGTACAGCGTGGTGCCACGGGCCAGCGTGACCTTGCCGGGGGTGCCGGTGAGCGCCTCGGGCGGCCGGTAGTTGGGCACGGCTCGTCACTTTCCCTGGGGCATGTGTCTAGTCACTCTCCATCAGAAACCTCGCGGTCTCGACGAGTTGGCGGTCCCGCCCGCTGCCCAGCAGCTCGACCGGGCTGGTGCCACCGAGCCAGGCGTTGGCGGACAGCCACCAGTCGGCGGCGCCCCAAGGGTCGTGGTCGGCGTCGAGCAGCGCGTTGACCTCAAGGACGGCGAGCCAGGGCAGGGTGTCCTCGCTGAACTGGAAGCGGGGGAGGCGTAGTCGGCCGCCGGGGCCGCGGAGCCGGATCAGATCGGGCGAGTGGGGCGAGCCGCCGCCCTGCTCGATGTCGACGGCGTCCAACGCGGGCTCCGCGAGCACGCGTTCACGTACGGGGCCGAGGACGGGACCGACCATACGATGGCCGTCGATGAGGAGTACGGCGAGATCCTCGGCCGTGAAGCCCTGCACTGTCGGATTCCGATCGGGGTACACGTTCACGACGCCGAGTCGCGCGTTCGCGCCGGCCCCGAACTCCTCGGGCAGAGCCTCTGCCAACAGCGAGGCGGCCTGTGTGATGAAAGCGTCGCCGAAGTCGTAGCGCCGGTCCAGGTCACGCCTTGAGGCAAGCAGCTCGGTGAGCTGGGCCTGGAGGGCCTGCCCGAGCCGCCCGGAGATCTGGTCCCAGCGCGCGGCGGCATCAGCCAGGATGACGTAGGCGTCAAGCGGATCTCCCGGATCCCCCGAATTCCTCACATACCTTGAGAAAAGCGCCATCAGTCCCCCTCCCTCATCCCCGCCAGCAACCGCTCCACCAGATCCCCCCGAGCATGCCGCCGTACGACGAAGTGGATGTCCCACTCGGCACCCCGGGCCAGTTCCGCCTCGACGGCGGCCCACAGGGCCCCGAAGCTCTCCAGCGGGGTGAGACCACCTCGCCCCGCGCCGAGCAGGGGCAGGCAGACCGAGCGCAGAGGCGGGTCGAAGTCGCCTGCCTCCTCGGCGAGTTGGGCGAAGACGCGGGCCACGCCGCGGGTGATGTCGGCGGGCTGGACGTCGTAGTCGTTGCTCTCGGGGCGGGGTACGGCCACGGCGACGTGGTAGAAGCGCCGGATGCCCTGCCCGGCCAGTGCGCCCGCCGAGGTGACGGCGACCGTGCCTGGCAGGGCCGCCCGGCCGGGAGCCCCGTGCCGGGCGGCCCATCCCCCCAGCTCGTCGAGGATGCGGTCCTCGACGAGCCCCCCGGTGGCGTCCCTGCGTGCCCCCGCACGTCGCAGGGTCGCGGAGACGGACGACTTGTAGGGCGCGGGCAGCGCGAAGTACGTGTTCGAGGGCGACACGACGACGTCGATGTCCCGCAGCAGATCCACGGAGTGGACGTGCACGGTGACCGGGACGGTACGGCCGTGCACGCGGACGTCGAGGGCGCGGTGGGCGTCGGGAAGCCGCTCCGCCGGGACAGCGGCAACAACCGTCACCCGGTCCCGCTGCGCGACCTGCACTATCTGTTCCGCGATCTGTCCGAGGACCATGAACTCGTGGTGTTTGCGGAAGCGTTCGACGCTCACCCCGTACACCTGGGCGGCCCGTCTGCGCCGGTCGGCGGCGGGCCAGTCGCGGGTGCCCTGGGCGAGTCCGAGGCTGTACTCGGCGGCGGTCTGGAGCGTACCGCCGCCCATCCGGGAGACGGCGAGCCGCAGTACCTTCTCCACCGGCCCCCCTGGCAACTCGCCGTCTCCTGACGGGGGTTGCGGAAGTTCACGGGCGACCCCGGCGAGCACCGGCACGGCGAGTTCGCGCAGTCTGACGACTCCGGCTCGTCGCACCTTCCGCACCTCCGCGAGGACCGCTCCGTGTTCGAGCTGGTGGCGCGGCGGCGACGGCATGACGATCAGCATCGCACCGGCACCTCAGGCCTCACAAGCCTGTTCCGCAGCCCGTTCCGTCCTTCCATTGCAGCGCATGGGCCGGTCGGGGACGGGTCGCGAACAGGTCGGTTTCGGGGCGCGTGGGGGGACGCCCCGAAACCGACCGGCCCAGAGAGGGTGGGGGCGGCTATACGAACAGGCTCAGTACGGCCGCCACCACGAACCCCGCCACCGACAGCACCGTCTCCAGCACGGTCCACGTCTTGAGGGTGTCCCGTTCGCTGATGCCGAAGTACTTGGCGACCATCCAGAAGCCGCCGTCGTTGACGTGCGAGGCGAAGATCGAGCCCGCCGAGATGGACATGATGACGAGGGCGACGAACGCCTGCGAGTGGTCGCCCTCGCTGAGCAGCGGCGCCACGATGCCCGCCGTCGTCACGATGGCGACCGTCGCCGAGCCCTGGGCGACCCGCAGCACCACGGAGATCAGATAGGCGAGGACGATCACCGGCAGGCCGACGTCGTTGAAGGTGTCGGAGAGTGCCTGCGCGACCCCGCTGGCCTTGAGGATCGCGCCGAAGATCCCGCCGGCGCCGACGACGAGCAGGATGTTGCCGACCGGCTTGAGGGACGCGGTGGACACCGTCTCCAGGGACTTGCGGGACCAGCCGCGGCGCAGGCCCAGCAGGTAGTACGCCATGAACAGGGCGATCGTCAGGGCGACGAACGGGCTGCCGAGGAAGGTGACGACCGACCGGAAGGTGGAGGGGTCGAGCGCGATCGACGAGAACGTGGCAGCGAGGATCAGCAGCAGCGGCGTACCGATGATGGCGAGGACCGTGCCGAGCGGTACGGGCGTCTCCTGGGGGGCCACTCCGGCCTCGCGCTGCTCGTCGAGGACCGCCTTCTTGGCCTCCTCGGCGGCCTCCAGCATGTCCTGCGGTACGGGGACGAAGATCCGCTTTCCGATCCACGCCGACCACACCCACGCGGCGAGCACGGCGGGCAGTCCGCAGACGACGCCCATGAGGATGACCCAGCCGAGGTCCACGTGCAGGAGTCCGGCGGCGGCGACCGGGCCGGGGTGCGGCGGCAGGAAGGCGTGGGTGACGGAGAGGCCGGCCAGGAGGGGCAGACAGTAGAGCAGGATCGACTTGCCGGAGCGCTTGGCGGCGGCGTACACGATCGGCGCGAGGACGAAGATGCCGACGTCGAAGAAGACGGGGATGCCGAAGACGAGGCCGGTGAGGCCCATGGCGAGAGGCTCCCGCTTCTCGCCGAAGAGGTTGAGGAGTCTGGACGCCAACACCTCTGCGCCACCGCTGACTTCGAGGATCGCGCCGAGCATCGTGCCGAGGCCGATGATGATCGCGACATGGCCGAGGATGCCGCCCATGCCGGACTCGATGACGGAGACGGCGTCCGAGCGCTGGACGGTGCCGAAGAGTTCGGTGACGCTCAGGCCGGCGCCCAGGCCGACGGCTATCGAGACGGCGAGGAGGGCTACGAAGGGTTGGAGGCGGAGCTTGATGATGAGGATCAGGAGCAGGGCTATGCCTAGGGCGGCGACGGTGAGGAGGCCGGCGGTGCCGTCTATGAGGAGGAGTAGGCCGCCGGTGTGGGGTGGGGTTTCGGACATGTGGGGGTCCTCTGTTCAGTTGCGGGGGGATTTTGGGCAGGGGGGAGCGCATTAGTGGCCAGGTGCGGGTTGTTTGTGGTTGCTCGCGCCCACGCGGCGGAGCCGCAGATCGAACACAGCCCCGCGCCCCTGAAGGGGCCTGCGGCCCCTCAGGTGCGACGGGGCGGGACTCAGCTGTCCAGGACCGCGAGTGCGTCGATCTCGATGAGGAGTCCGGCCGGAAGGCCGACGTAGACCGTCGTGCGGGCCGCCGGAGGAGCCGTCAGGGACTGCTCCTCGAAGTACTGGTTGTAGATGCCGTTCATCTCGGCGAAGTGGTCGACGTCCGTGAGGTAGACGCGGATCATCATGACGTCGTTCCAGGTCGCGCCGCCCTCCTCCAGGATCGCCTTGACGTTGGCGAGGGTCTGGAGGGTCTGTTCGCGCAGGGTGGGGCCGGCCGGTGTCGGGGGCTTGCCCTCTTCCGCCGGCAGGAAGCCGACCTGGCCGGCGACCTGGAGGATGTTCCCCTTCTTCACGCCGTGGGAGAACTTGGCGGGCGGGGTGGTGTGGGTCTTCGGGGTGAGGGCGATCTTCTCGGACTTCTCGGTCATCAGGTGGCTTCCTAGGCTCAGGCTGCTGGGGTTCTTCCGGAGTACTCACCGCTGATGGCGTCCGCCGTACGGCGTACCAGCGGGAGCAGGGTGAGGAGTTCGTCGGCGGTGACGACGACGTTCGGGGCGGAGACGGACATGGCGGCGACCACGCGGCCGTCGGTGCCCCGGATGGGGGCGGCGACGCAGTTGATGGACTCCTCGTGACCGCCGAGGTCGGTGGCCCAGCCCTGGTCGCGCACCTTGTCCAACTCCCGTAGGAACGCGAGGGAGTTGGGGGTGGAGCGGGAGGTGTACATCGGGTAGTCGAGCTTGTCGGCGAGAGCGCGTCGCTCGTTCTCCGGCAGATCGGCGAGCAGCAGCTTGGCGACGGCGGCGACGGTGATGGCGACGGGTTTGCCGATACGGGAGTACATGCGCACCGGATAGCGGCTCTCGACCTTGTCGATGTAGAGGACCTCGCCCTCCTCGTGCACGGCGAGGTGCACGGTGTGCCCGCAGATCTCGTTGAGGCGTACGAGGTGGGGGTGGGCGATCTCCCGGACGTCGAGGTTCTCGACGGCTTCCTGGGCGAGCGCGAAGAGGCGGGCGCCGAGACGGTAGCGCTGGTCGGACTGGCGGTAGACGAGCCCGTGTTCGTGGAGGGTGCGCAGGAGGCGCAGGGCCGTGGACTTGTGGACGCCGAGGCGGTCGGCGACCTGGCCGAGGTCGGCGGGGCCCTCGGCGAGCAACGGCAGGATGCTCAGCGCGCGGTCGACGGTCTGGCTCATGGGGTGGGTACCTCCTCCGGGGCCTGCTCGGCTTGCGTCCAGCCGGGGCCGAGTCGAAGTGTCCCCCACGCCGTGTCGTCGAGGGTGACCAGCCGGTCGGCGTGGTCGCGGGCGGGCGGCACGGCGAGGTCGCCGGGGGCGGTGAGGACGGCGGCGGCCATGAGGTGGCCGTGCCGGATCCGGTCCCGTACAGGGAGACCCCTGAGGGTGGCGGAGAGGAACCCGGCGGCGAAGGCGTCGCCCGCGCCGACGGCCGCGACGACGTCGACGTGGGGTGCCCGGACGCGTACGGCACCGGTGTCCACGTCGTCGCCGAAGGCGACGGCCTCACCCCCGCCCTGCTTGACGACCACGAGCCCCGGCTCGGGCAGCGCGTCCACGATGGCACGCGCACCTCCCAGCCCCCAGGCGTCCCGTGCCTCGTCGGCGCCGACGAACACGAGGTCGGCCCGCCGGGCCAGGTCGAGGAGCACCCGGGGACCCTCGGTGTCGGCCCACAGTCCCGGCCGGAAGTTGACGTCGAAGGAGACGAGCGGCCGGCCGGGCCCGGGCTCGGTCAGCTCCCAGAGGAGGTCGAGACAGCTGCCGGACAGCGCGGCCGTGATCCCGGACAGATGCAGGACACGCGCCGCGCGCACCGCCTCCAGGTCCAGGTTCCCGGCGGACATCACGGAGGCCGCCGAGCCCGCCCGGTAGTACGCGACCTCGTGCGCGTCGGTCGCCCGGTCCCCCGCCGTACGGAAGTACACGCCCGTCGGACGCGCCGGATCACGCCGTACGGACGTCACGTCGACGCCGTACGAGCCGATCGCCTCCACCAGGTGGTCGCCGAAGCCGTCGGCGCCGACGCGGCTGATCCAGCGGACGGAGTGACCGGCGGCGGCGAGCGCGCAGGCCACGTTGGACTCGGCGCCGCCGATGGTCCGCTCGAAGGACGGTACGTCGGCGAGCCGGCCCGGCCGGGAGGGAAGGAACGTGACCATGGACTCGCCAAGCGCGACGACATCGACCACATCGACGACGTCGGGGGCATTGCAGGGTCCGGTCATGGTCACGATCGTCGTAGCTCCTCGGTGATGCGGGGGAGGCGGCGGCTCCGTTGACCCCGCGTTGGCGAGATGTTAGACAGCGGTAAGCGATATACGCAATGAGAGTTGCACATGTTGCAACGCACTGCCGTGCAGCCCACTACAGTGCGGCGCAGCCGAATCAGGGAGGTTCCATGGGCACCGAGAGCAGCGACCGCGCGGAGGCGCTCGCCCGCCTGGCCACCGAACGCGTCGACGCCCGCTTCAAGGGTCTCCCGCCGGACGCCGACGGCCTCACGGTCGGCGAGCTGACCGCCGAGCGCCGCAACCTCTTCACCGGCGGCTTCACCACCCCCGTACTCACGCTCTCCGCCGAGCACCTCACCCACAACCTGGAGCTGATGGAGACGTACGCGGCCCGCCACGGCCTCACCTTCGCCCCGCACGGCAAGACCTCCATGGCCCCCCAGCTCTTCCGGCGGCAGATCGACCACGGCGCCTGGGGCATCACCCTCGCGGTCCCTCACCAGGTGCGCGTGGCACGGGAGTTCGGCATCCAGCGCGTCTTCCTCGCCAACGAACTCGTCGACCCGTCGGCCCTGCGCTGGATCGCGGCGGAGCTGGCGGCCGACCCCGACTTCCGGTTCGTCTGTTACGTCGACTCCGTGCGCGGAGTGGAGTTGATGGACGCGGCGCTGGCGGGGGCGGTGGCCCGCCCGCTGGACGTGGTCGTCGAACTCGGGGCCGGTGAGGGCGCCCGGACCGGGGTGCGCACGGAGGCGGAGTGCGCGGCGGTCGCGGACGCGGTGGCCGCCGTACCGACGCTGCGGCTGGTCGGGGTCGCCGGGTACGAGGGCGAGGTGCCGCAGGCGGACCCGGAGCGGGTGCGGACGTGGCTGCGGCGACTCGTCGCGCTGGCGGCGGACTTCGACAAGGCGGGCCGGTTCGCCGACCCTTCCGTCGAGGAGATCGTGGTGAGCGCGGGCGGCAGCGCCTGGTTCGACGCGGTCGCCGACGTGTTCGTGGAGATCCCCGAACTGTCGCTCCCGGTACTGAAGTTGCTGCGCTCGGGCGCGTACGTCTCGCACGACGACGGCCACTATCGCCATATCACCCCGTTCAACCGGGTCCCGGAGGAAGGGGCGTTGGAGCCCGCCTTCCGCCTCTGGACGCAGGTCGTCTCCCGCCCGTCCCCCGAGCAGGCCTTCGCGAACGCGGGCAAGCGCGACGCGGCCTACGACCTGGATCTGCCCTTCGCCCAGGTCGTACGGAGGGAGGGCGCTGAGGAACGGCCCGCCACCGGTATCTCGGTCACCGACCTCTCCGACCAGCACGCCTGGCTGCGCACCGACCCCGGGGCGGACCTGGAGGTCGGCGACTGGCTGGCCCTGGGCCTGTCCCACCCGTGCACGTCCTTCGACAAGTGGCAGCTGATCCCGCTGACAGAGGCGGACGGCACGGTCGTCGACTACATCCGCACGTTCTTCTAAATCGAGGATCGAAGGAGGCCTGGAGTGGAAGAGCTGGTCATTCGGGACGCGGACGTCGTGGACGGCTCGGGCGGCCCGTCGTACCGCGCGGATGTGGTGGTCGACGGCGGCAGGATCGTCTCGATCGTCCAGGAGGCGGCGGCAGCGGGCTGCCAACGCCCAAAGGCGCGGAGGGAGTTGGACGCCTCCGGGCTCACCCTCTCCCCCGGCTTCATCGACATGCACGCCCACAGCGACCTGGCCCTCCTCCGCGACCCCGACCACAGCGCGAAGGCCGCACAGGGGGTGACCCTCGAAGTCCTGGGCCAGGACGGGCTGTCGTACGCCCCGGTCGACGACCGCACCCTCGCCGAGGTCCGCCGCGCGATCACCGGCTGGAACGGCAACGGCGACGACATCGACTTCGACTGGCGGTCGGTGGGCGAGTATCTCGACCGACTGGACCGGGGGTTCGAAGGGGAGGGCATCGCCGTCAACGCGGCCTACCTCATCCCCCAGGGGACCGTCCGCATGCTGGCCGTCGGCTGGGAGGACCGCGAGGCGACACCCCAAGAGCTGGACCGGATGCGGCAGTTGGTCGCGGAGGGGATGGAACAGGGCGCGGTGGGCATGTCGTCCGGGCTCACCTACACCCCCGGCATGTATGCCAAGGACGCCGAACTCACGGAACTGTGCCGGGTGGTGGCGCGGTACGGCGGCTACTACTGCCCGCACCACCGCTCGTACGGGGCGGGCGCGTTGGAGGCGTACGCGGAGATGGTGCAGCTGACCAAGGAGGCCGACTGCCCGCTCCATCTGGCCCACGCCACGATGAACTTCGGCGTGAACGAGGGCAGGGCGCCGGAGCTGCTGACGCTCCTGGACGAGGCGTTGACGTCAGGAGCGGACCTCACCCTGGACACGTACCCCTACACGCCCGGCTCAACAACTCTCGTGGCGATGCTGCCGAGTTGGGCGAGCGAGGGCGGCCCCGAGGAGATCCTCAGACGCCTGACGGACGCCGACACGGCCGAACGCATCCGCCACCACATGGAGGTCATCGGCGCCGACGGCTGCCACGGCGTCCCCATCGAGTGGGGCACGATCGAGATCTCGGGCGTGACGGACCCTGACCTCATGGGTTATGTGGGCCGCACAATCCAGGAGTCGGCGAACGCACGAGCCGAGACCCCATGGACAACGGCCCGCCACCTCCTGCTGACCGACCGCCTGGGCACGACGATCCTCCAGCACGTGGGCCACGAGGAGAACGTCCGCACGATCATGCGCCACCGCGTCCACACGGGCGGCTCGGACGGCATCCTCCAGGGCACGAAACCGCACCCACGCGCATACGGCACGTTCCCGCAGTATCTCGGCCACTACGTAAGGGAGTTGGGAATCCTCTCCCTGGAGGAGTGCGTGGCCCACCTGACCGCACGCCCGGCGGCCCGCCTACGCCTCCCGGACCGAGGCCTGATCCGAGAGGGCTACCGAGCCGACCTGGTCCTCTTCGACCCGACGACGGTGGCGGCAGGCTCCACCTTCGAAACCCCGCGCACCCTCCCGACGGGCATCCCACACGTCCTGATCGACGGCCGCTTCGTAATGGAGAACGGCCGCCGAACGGACGTACTGGCAGGCAGGTCGGTCCGTCGCAGTACTTCTTGACGAACCGCCCGCACACCCACCCAGGGGCGCGGGGAACTGCGCGACCAGCCACGACGGCGCAGCAGATCGCACCACTACCGCCCCACCCCCCACGGAGCGCTACGGCTTGGGCAACACACACCCACTGCGGCTCAGATCCAACTTGTTGTCGAGACCGAAGCAAGCCGGGATCTGGTAAGTCTCCTGCGCATAGTTGATGCCCTCACGAACAGTCACGTTGCCGCTCGCATCAACCTCACACGGGTTGTTGTCGGTGCACGTCCCGCCGTCCTCATTACCGGTGTTGTTGACGGCAACGACATTCCCCGTCGCGTTGTCGACAACCGGCGACCCAGACGTCCCGCCGATCGTCTGGCACGCGGAGGTGTAACGGACCGAGTCCTTCCAGGTCCACTCCCCCTCCTTGAGCCGGTAGGCGAAGCCGTCGATGTTGCAGGCGTACGTCCGCTTCCAGTACCCGGAGACGACCGTGATCGCGGTGCCGGCGACCGGGTGGGTGTCATTGAGGGTGAGCGGGCTGATGCCGTAGCTGCTGGCGATCTGCGCGTACGTGGTCGTGAGCTGGTAGATCGAGACGTCCGTGTCGGTCATCGTCGCGTACGCGATCTTGCTGGCGCGCAGGGTGCCGACCCGGGTCGCCGAGGCGTTGAGCAGCCCGAAGGTACGGGTGGACGCCTGGTCGACGATGACCTCGCCGGCGGCCGGGAAGCCGGTCTCCAGGCAGTGCCCGTTGGACATGACCAGCGCCGGGTCGTCGGACTCGGAGCTGGGGAAGCGGACGAGCGAGCCGGAACAGTTGGAGAGCGAGACGGTGCCGGCGAAGTTGACGGCCTGGATGGCCGGAGCGGCAGCCGTCTTGACGGTGGTGCTCGTGGTGCTCTTCCCGACGGACGCGGCCGTGTCGGCCTGCGCGGCGACCGCGGGTGCCGCGCCGGCCCCGGTGATCACCAGAGCTGTGAGCGCGGCAAGGAGAGGCTTGTTCATGTGGGGGTCCCCTCGTACGAAGGAGCGACCGGAGGTTTTCCGGCCGCTCGCTTTTTGTCATGCGCATTGTGATGCGGGAGGGGCGATTGAGGCAAGGAATCGTTTCCGGCCGGTTGACGAGGGGTGCATCCGGCCGGGATTTCTGCCCAACTCTCCTGCTATTTAGGCCCCTTGGTTCCGTCCTTGCCCCGCCCCGGGTTGCTCCCCGAGTTGCCCGGGGCCGAGTCACCGGTCGCGGTGGCGGTCGGGGAGGCGGCACCGGAGGGGGAGGCGGAGGTCGCCGAGGCGGCACTGGAGAGGGTGGTGGGCGACGTGGAGCCGCCGGACGCGCCCCGCGCGCCCCCTGGAGAAGCGAGCGCCGCATCGGAGGGCGCGGCGTCCGTGACACCCGGGGAGCCGGTGACGGCCGACGCTCCCCCGGGCGTCACAGACGCCCCCGCCGTCGAACGCGCCCGCTCCCCCTCGTCCCCCGACCCGCCGCCCGAGGGCGCGTCCGAGCCGCCGAACCCCACGATCAGGGCCGCCATGGACACCACACCCACCGCCCCGACGACAGCCCCGACCACCACCCCGCGCCGACTCGACGCGCTCTTCTTCCGGCGATGCCCAGCCGCACTCGCCTCCGCACCCGCACCCGCACCCGCACCGACGGCACTCGTCGTCGGCAGCTCGGCCGTCTCGTCGTACGCGTTCTGCCAGCCGTGGGCGGCGGCAGGGTCCGCGTACGCGTCGTACTCCGGGGTGCGGCCGGTATCGGGCTGCGGATGGTAGACGTTCGGTGGCTGAGCGTGCCCGGCCGGATCCGGGTGAACACCGTGGCCGTCGTGCGCACCCACCACCTCGTTCGCGGCGTTCGCGCCGTACGTCCCGTTCTCCGCGCCGTGCGTCCCGTTCTGCCATGACATGAGCGCGCATTCTAGGGACGAAAGGGTTTACGGAGACAGTTGGGGACAGTTACCGCCGGGAACAGACACAGCGACCCGCCCGGCAGACATGACTGAGCCGGTCCCGGGCGGCGGACAACACGGCCCGCGACAGAAGGAGTTGCTTCAGGACTCGCGCTGGCGGATTTCCGTACAGGCGTCGTCGATGGACGCGAAGAGCGCGTTGCTGCCCTTCGCGATGCGCGCCCCGAGTTCACGGGACCGCCGCTGGCGGGCGGGTGTGACCCGGGCGCAGAAGAACACCACGGGCCCCTCGAAGAGCCGCAGCGTACGCCAGCTCGCGAGGTCGGTGAAACCGGCGTCCCGGTTTGTGCCGCGCGCCACGTCGGAGATCAGCAGGTCCACCCGGTGCGCGCCGAGGATCCGCTCGGCGGTCCAGCCGTTCTCGGCCAGCAGGATCTCGGCGCCGTGGGACTCCAGATGGCGGCGGTAGGTCCGGTTCCACTCCGGATGGTCGTCGACCCAGAGGATGCGCAGCCCCCGGTAGGCGGCGTTGCCCAGGGCCGTCTCACCGCTCTCCGGATCGTCCTCGCCCCGGATCGAGGTGACCGGCGTCGCCCCGCCCTCCTGCAACTGCTTGACCAGCTCGTCCACTTGGGGCAGCGCCATCCACTCCTCGACGAGGTGGACGAAGCTCTGGTCGCGCACGAGGACCGGGAACGCGGTGGGCAGTTCCTCCTCCAGCCGGGCGAGGACGGCCTCCCAGCTCTCCGCGTCCTCCGGCTGCGGTTCAGGCAGACCGTGCCCGGTCACGGAGTCCACCGTGGCCTGCCAGGCCTCCGGAGCCACCTGCGCCCACCGGCTGAGGACGCGCCGGGCCGTCCGGTACTCCAGGAACTCACGGGCCGCGTGCGCGTAGGTGCCGTCGCCGGCGACGAGCAGCCGGTAGAAGTCGGCGTACAGGTGCTGGAGGAGCAGCGTGCGGATGACCGCCTCCGACTTGAAGCGCGCCCAGACCGGGTTGAGCGCGCACTCCAGGCCGAAGCCGTTGATGAGCCGTTTGATCCGGCGCGGGTTGCGGGCGGAACGGTCGGCGATGAGCCGGACCAGGTCGTCGTCGAGCAGTTCGCGCAGCCCGGCGCGCTCGGCGCAGTGGCGGACGTACGTCTCCAGGTCGGGGCCGCCCGCCACCGGCAGCCGGTAGCTCGTCTGGAAGACCTTCTCCATGAACGCGGAACCGGCAGGCCCGAGGTCCCGCAGCAGCCCGGACGGGCCGAGCGCGGCCCGGTCGCAGCCGATGACGAAGGCCAGCCCCGGCACGTCCAGATAGACCTTCACCGCCTCGCACACCGCGAGGACCGTCTCCTCCGAGCAGCGGTCGAGGTCGTCGACGAAGACGACGAGCAGCCGGCGCGGTTCGTACTCCGCCGAGTCGGCCCACTCGGTGGCGAGGTCGCGCAGCGCGTCCCGCATCTCGTTGCGGGCCTTGGGATCGACGGACAGGTCACGCCAGAACTGGTCGACGAGCCCGGCCGCGCCGAACGGCGCCGAGGCGATGGTGAGCGTCGCCCGCAAGGCCCGTATCAGGGTCCCGCGTTCGGACGCGCCGTGGATCACGCGCCGCAGCAGCCGCCGGTCGAACTTCATCAGCACCGACTTGATGAGCCCTTCCAACGCGTCGGCACCGGAGGAGGTCCAGGCGTTGTACCAGACGATCTCGACGTCCTGACGCTGCCGCAACTCGGCCTCGACGAGCCGCATGAGGCTGCTCTTGCCCATTCCCCACCCGGCATCGACGGCAAGCGTGAAGGGGGTCGCGGTCCGGGAGTCGTGCAACAGCCGGGCCAGCTCCCGCGCGGCCCGCCCGGCACCCAGCAGATCACCCTCCGGCACGGTCACGGGCTCGTCGTTCAGCAGCGAGAACCTCATGCGTCCGGCTGCTCCCTTCCTTCTGATCGAGAAGGTCAACATACCCAGGGTCAGGGCAACTTGGGATCGTCACGGTGGCTGCACACGGCGTGCCAGCCTGCGGCCCCATGCCTGGCTCGGTGCTTCGACGTAACGGTGAGTCAGCAGACACAGGGGCAGCAGCACGGCGAAGAACGCGACTTCGAGCGCAGGACTGTCCTGCCGCCGTCGGCCGATCGTGCTGTCGATCACGGCCAGCGGCACCGGATGCAGCAGATAGACCGAGTAGCTGATCGTTCCCAGTCCGGTCAGCATCCGCGGTATGCGCCGACGGCGGGACAGCAGTCCGGCGCCGAAGGTCAGTACAGCCAGCAGGAACGCGACGATCCAGCCTCGCCGGGTGAAGTGGTCGCCGTCGCCGTACCAGTACGCACTCCCTACAGCACAGGCAACCACTGTGACGGCGGTACCGGCCGCACGGCGCCAGGTGCTCTGACCGTTCTCGGCACGGTGAACGGCGGTGCCGAGGAACATCACGGCGAGGATCACCAGGCCTTCCCACAGCGGGACCGTGCCGTTGAACGGGACCAGGGTGAGCGCCAGCACCCCGCCCAGCGCACCCCCGAACACCCGGAGCACGGGTGACGCGGCGCTCGCACAGCAGATGGCGACCCCCATGGCGATCGACGCGAACACGATCAGCGGGCCGGTGCCGACCAGTCCGGACAGGGCAGAGGAGGGCAGCGCCACCCCTGCCGTCACACTCGCGGCGGCGAGCACGGCCAGGACGACCGCGACCGCCGCGGACCGCCCGTGAAGGCGGACCGTGAAAAGAGCCACGACCAGCAGGTAGAAGGACATCTCGTACGAGAGCGTCCACAGGACGAGCAGGAGACTGGGCGTCCCGAGCAACTCCTGGAGCAAGGTGGCGTGGGCCACCGCCACAGTGGCCACGCTCTGTTGGCCGAAGTCACGTATCTCCGCGATGCCCAGGAGGTCGAGGGCGAGGAGCACCGTGACGACAGCCGCCCACAGCGGGTACACGCGGAAGATTCGTCCGATCCAGAACGTCCGGACGCAGCCCCGGCGCTCCAGCGATGCGGGGATGATGTAGCCACTCACCAGGAAGAACACCATGATGCCGTAGCGGCTGGTGTTGAACTGCGGCATCAACTCCCGCCGGAAGTCCGCCATGAAGGTGTACGAGGAGTGGTCGAACACCACGACGAGCGCGGCGATGCCACGCGCCGCGTCCAGCCAACCCAACCGAGACGCGGGGGAGAGTGGACGCACCGGTGAAGCAGGGACGCGGGGTGGGGATTGCATGCGTTGCCAGAGTCCTCTTCGGTGAGATGTCCGCCGGGCTTGCTGTGCGGCGGGGGCATCACCGAGTTCAGTGGCCGGTGCATTGTTCGGCAGTACCGTTCTGGCGGCTGAACAATGAACCGGCGACTGGCGGGGGTGAGTTGTGGCGGGGCGTCGTGAGATGCCGGTGGATCCGGCGGCGGGTCCGGTGCAGCGGTTCGCGTTCGAGTTGCGCAAGCTGCGGGCGGAGGCAGACGGGATCACCTACCGGTCGCTGGCTCAGCGGGCGGGCTACTCGGTGACCGCGCTGTCGCAGGCAGCGGCCGGCGAGCAACTGCCGACGCTGCCGGTGGCCCTGGCGTATGCCGGGGCGTGCGGTGGAGACCTGGCGGAATGGGAGACCCGGTGGAAGGAGGCGGTGGAGGAGTCCGCCGGTGACGACTCCCGGGACGACGACGGATCACCCACGCCGTACCGGGGTCTGGCTCGGTACGAGCCCGGGGACAGCGGCCTGTTCTTCGGCCGGGAACAGCTCACCGCCGACCTGGTCGACCTGCTGCGCCGCCGGCGGTTCGCCGCGGTCTTCGGCCCCAGCGGCAGCGGCAAGTCCTCCCTGCTGCGGGCCGGCCTGTTACCCGTCCTCCAGCACGCTCAGGAGCCGGGCCTGCGCCCGGCCGCGATCCGGATCCTGACACCGGGCGAACGCCCGGCCCGCAGCCACGCATCCCTCCTCACGCCCGCGACTCCCCGCGACGGCAGCGCAGGACCGGACACTTTCATGATCGTCGACCAGTTCGAGGAGGTCTTCACCCTCTGCCACGACGCGGCCGAGCGCACCCGCTTCATCGATCTCCTGCTGACGGCCCGGCAGCCCGGGAGCCGTCTGCGGGTGCTACTGGCGGTGCGCGGCGACTTCTACGGCCGCTGCGCCGAGCACCGCGACCTGGCCGACGCACTGCGCGACGCCAACCTCCTGGCCGGAACGATGAGTCGGGCGGAACTGCGCGATGCCGTCGTCAAACCGGCCACGGCTGCCGGACTGACCGTGGAACGCGCCCTCACAGCCCGGCTGGTCACGGAGGTCGCCGACGCGCCGGGCGGGCTGCCCCTGCTGTCCCACGCGCTGCTGGAGACCTGGCGCCGCCGCCGCGGCAAGACACTGACCATGACGGGGTACGAGGCGGCCGGATGCCTGGACGGCGCGATCGCCAAGACCGCCGAGCAGGTCTACGGCCGGTTCACCGCAGACCAGGCGGCTGCCGCCCGTCGGGTGTTGCTGCGCCTGGTCATCCCCGGTGACGGCACGCCCGACACCCGCCGTCCCGTCGAACGCGCGGAACTGCCCGGCACCGGCCGGGACGATACCGCCCAGGTGGTGGAGGCACTCGCCGGAGCGCGGCTGCTCACCCTGGACGACGACAGGGTCGAGATGGCTCACGAGTCCCTGATCACGGCCTGGCCCCGGCTGCGCGGGTGGATCGAGGAAGACCGCGAACGCCTGCGTGTGCACCGGAACCTGACCGAAGCGGCCCAGGCCTGGCAGGACCTGGGCCGCGAAAAGGGCGCTCTGTACCGAGGAAGCCGGCTCGCCGCCGCCCAGGAACACTTCGGCGGCGCACCATGCGAGGACCTGACCGACCTGGAGCGCGCCTTCCTCGACGCCGGACTCGACCACGAGCAGCAGGGCCGTCGCCGGTACCGGCTGGTGCTCACCGCGGTCACCGCCGCCCTGTGTCTCGCCCTCGTCGCCGCCGGCCTCGCCGTGGGGCAGTGGCAGAGCGCGGTCGCCGCCCAGCGCCTGGCCGAGTCCCGGCAACTGGCCGCCCAGTCCAGCGCACTGCTGGACTCCGAACCCGACCTCGCCGCACTGCTCGCCGTCCATGCCTACCGGACCAGCCCGACCCGCGAAGCCACCGCCGCCCTGTATGCCGCCGCGGCGCTACCGCTGCGCAAGCGCCTGGTCAGCGGCACCGAACCGGTGGATTCTCTCGCCCTCAGCCCGGACGGCCGCACCGTCGCCGCCCACAGCACGGACGGCGGAGTAAGGATCTGGAGTCTGCCGGAAGGCCGGCTCCGGCACACGTTCCCCGGCCGAAGCACCGGCGAGGTCACGACTGCGGCGTTCAGCCCCGACGGCCGCACCCTCGCTGTCTCCACCGGCGGGGCGATACGCATGTGGGATCCGGCCACCGGCAGGAAACGCGGAACCCTCACCATCCCCGGCGGTTCGGTACGCGGGATCGCCTTCAGCCCTGACGGTCGTACCGTGGCCGCCGCCTCAGCGACGGCTGTACGGCTGTGGGACATGGCCACCGGCCGCAAGCGGCAAGGCTTCACCGGCCACCCCGACCCGCAGGCGGTCGCCTTCGGCCCTGACGGACGTACCGTCGCCGCCGTGAGCCTCGGCGGACTGGTGCGGGTGTGGGACGTGGCCACCGGCCGCACCCGGACCGCCCACGACGGCCGGATCGACGGCCAGGTGGTGGCTCTCAACCCGGACAGCCGAACCTACGCGGTTGTGCGCGCCGACGGTTCGGTGCAACTGCGGGAGACGGCTACCGGCATCGTCCGGCGCACCGTCCGGGACGGTCCCACCGGGTTGCACGAGGTGGCCTTCGCACCCGACGGTCGGACCCTCGCGATCCCGGGCCAAGGGGACAAGGTGCGGCTGTGGGACACCGCTTCCGGCACAACGCGAGGCATCGTGGCCGCCGGTCACCACGCACGGGGGGTCATGGAAGTGGCTCTCAGCGCGGACGGCCGCACCCTGGTCACCAGCAACAACCTGGACCCCGCCGTCCGCGTCCACCGCCTGCCCGCCGATCCCCCGCAGACCACCCTGCCCGGCCCTGCCGGCACGTACATCGCCGACATGGCATTCGGTCCGGACGGACGGACGATGGCGACGGTTCGCCAAGGGCCGCCCGGCCATGGGTCGGTCGAGCATTGGGATGTCAGGACCGGCGGTCGCGAGGCCGCACTGGCGCTCGACACCGACCCGGCACCCGGAGGAAGGCAACTGCCCTTCACGGCTTCCCGCCTCGGGGCCGTGGGGTTCAGCCCGACCGGGCGCGCCCTGGCCGTCAGGACCGTGCGAAAAGGGCGGACAGAGGTGGTCGAGGTCCGGGACGTGGCCACGGGCCGTCTTCGCCAGAGCCGTGCCCTGGGCGCCGTCGGCACGGCGGTCTTCAGCCCCGACGGGACGCGGCTCGCCATCGTCGGCGTGGAGGGATCGGTGTGGATCTGGCACCTTTCAACCGGCGTACTCCGCACCGCCCGCAACGGCCACGGCGAACCCGTCAGGACGGCGGTGTTCAGTCCGGACGGCCGCACACTCGCCGTCGTGGGCATTGAGGCCGACGGCGAGCAGATCACGCTGCTCGACGCGGCAACCGGCCGCACGCAGCGCACCATCGACCCGGGCACCCGGAGCCCGCTGTCCCTGGCGTTCAGCCCGGACGGACACACGCTGGCCACCGTGGCCGGCGGCAACGGACTGGTGAAGACATGGGATGCGCGCACCGGTCGGCTCCAGGACAGCTTCAGTGTCGGCGATGAGGCGTCGTCGCCGGCTTTCAGCCCCGATGGACGCACTCTGGCGGTGAGCACCGTGGGCGGAGTCCAACTGTGGGACCTCACCACCGGCCAGACCAGAAGCACCCTGCCGACCCGCTCGCCCGAAACAGTGGCGTTCAGCCCGGACGGACGGACCCTGGCCATCGGCACGGGCGACTCCGTCGGCCTGTGGAACGTCGACCTGCCCGACCCGGCCCGCGCGATCCGCAACATTTGCGATGCTGCCGACGCCTCTCTCACCTCTCAGGAACAGTCCCGCTACTTGCACGGGCAGTCCGCGGATACCGGCTGCCGGACGACCGTGAGATAGGACCTCATCGATACTCAAAGGTCATGGGCGCGGACATGGACACTGCGGACCATGGTCGGCGCGAGCCAAAGACAGGAAGAGCACGGGCCGGGCGGACCACTCAACACGCGTGTCTCCTGCGGAGGCGACGAACGCGTACGTTTCACCGGCCCGGAGCCGCATGACCGCTTCCCACTGGCCATGGTCGAGCCACCGGAACGCCCGCTCGGTGTCCTCGGCGTCGAACGCGGAGAGCAGCACACGCACGGCAAGACGCATCCACACCAACGCCTGTTCCGGTGTATCGGCCACTTTCGTCCGGAGCCCTGTCCCTCCATTGCCGCCGTCCGCCGTCGAGTACGCGGTGAACTCGCACCACCAGCCAGGACGACCGGCGGACGCAGGGCGGTGCATCAGGCTGCGGCGCATGTCGCCTCCTGGTCGACCTGGTCGGCGGCACGGCGTACGAGGACAACGGGGGTGACGACCAGTACGTACCGGACGCCGCCGTCACAGATCATGTACGTGTACGTCTCCTGCCGACCGAGCCGCAGCAAGGCTCGCGCGTGCTCCCAGCCGTCGGACATCCACGCCCGCACCGGAGCGGCGGCCGGTGGATCGAGTTGCTCCGCGATGTGTCCGGCCCGCCGCACCAGCCAAGCCATGGCTAGCCAGGCGGAGTTGGAGCGGCAGCGGCCGAGTCCGTACAGCGAACGGCCCGAGACGGTGTATGCCACACAGTCGGCGTCGAAGGAGGCGGACGGCGCGCTCAACACACCGCCTCCCCACGGTTGATGACCAGATGAGCCCAGACCGTCTTACCGGTCTCCCTCGGTCGCACGCCCCACTTGTCGGACAGCCCCTCGACGATGACGAGCCCGCGCCCGTCGCAGTCATCAAGGTCCGCATCTCGTCTCTCGGGCATCCGCCACTGAAACGAGTCGGACACCTCGACGATCAGCACGCCGTCGCGCCGACGCAGTCCCACCTCGAAGAACTCACCGATCCCCTTGGCATGCAGGACGGCATTGGCCGCCAGCTCACCCACGATCGACTCGGCGTCGTCGGCCAGTTCGCCGAGGAGCCAGAGGGTCAATATCGCGCGGACATGGTCGCGGGCGACCGGCACCGAATCCTTGCGTAAGCGGAACCTCTTCGTATTCGTGCGCCCGGACATAGGTCCCCCAAGGTCAGTGGGCAGGCGGAACCAGAATCACCCACCGTCCCGAAGCGGGGACACTGCGTGACGCAACCCACGCTAGGGGGCAACCGGTAAGGTTCGCAACTAGCTTCAGAACGCAAAGTTGCGACTAACCTCAAGTCGCCAATCAGCTAGCGTGTGGCAACTGAACCCGTGCAGACTGGTTACACGCAGTAGAGGAGGGGGACATGCCCGCAGGTGGACGCCCTACCGTGCGCAGCAGGTGGCTCGGCGCAGCCCTGAGGCGATACCGCGAGGCGGCGAAGCTCGACCAGCAGCACGCGGCCGAACACATCGCCGGTTCGAAGACCAAGATCAGCAGGATCGAGGCCGGCCAGGTCTCCGCCCGCCCTGGCGATGTCCGCCTCATGTTGGAGCTGTACGGGGTCGAAGACCGCGACGTCTACATGAGACTTGAACAGCTCTCGCGGGACTCCAACAAGCGAGGCTGGTGGCTCAACTACCCCTGGGCGTCACAGGACGAGGGGTACACCGATGTCATCACACTGGAGGCGGATTCCACTTACATCCGCACATGGCAGCCGTTGTTCATTCCCGGCCTGCTACAGACCGACAACTATCTCAGGACACTGCTGAGTTCGAGCCTGACCGTCCACGCCCCCGAAGCCGTTGAAGAAATGGTGGCCATCCGGCAGGCACGCCGTCAGACCATCGAGGAGGACGGCGCACGATTCGCAGCGGTCATCTGGGAACCCGCACTCACTGCGGCCATGCCGTCCACGAAGATCCATCGTGAGCAGTTGCTGCACATTCTCAACGTCGCGCAGCGGCAGAACGTAAGCATCCAGGTGCTACCGCTCTCCGAGTGGCGGGCCGCGCACTTGACGTCCCACTTCGTGATGTTCAGCTTCGGCCCCGAACCCGCTCCCGAGGCTGTCGCGTACGACACCACGACGAGCACAGTGATCCTCGAAGATCTCAAGGACATGGCTCATCACGCACAGATCTTCGAGGCCCTGAGGTCTGCCGCGCTGCCCCCCGATCAGAGTCTGGCTTTCATCCGGAAGGCAATAAAGGACATCCCGGACGACGAGAAAGAATCGGAATGAAGAATCAGGACATCGTCACCGCGTTCAAGAAGGCCAGCGCCTCACAGGGGGGTACACAGGAGTGCGTCGAGGTCGCCCACACCGCCGACGGAGGCCGCGCGATACGCGACAGCAAGGACCCCCATGGCCCCGTCCTCTTCTTCGCCCCCACGGAGTGGAATGCCTTCAGCGCCAGCGTCAATGACGGAGAGTTCGGCGACTAAGGGCCGAGAAGGAGTGGGGTGGCCGGCCACGAGGAAGTGGCCGGCCCCAAGACCGGAGACACGGATGAAAGGCATCTGCCAAAAATTTGGCGTATGCCACCGTGGGCACCTCGCCGCCCCCATGTGGTGGAGGCTCCCGGAGTTGCAAGAAGAGGGTCGGGCAGAAGACTGCCGTTGTCAAGTCATGGAGGTTACTGGGTGACCAGCCTGGCTGCGTGGGTGGGCGTGGACTCGAGAGGTCCCGCATCTTTGTACATTGCCACGGACAGCAGAATCTCCTGGGGCGATACTCATTCCTGGGACAGCGCAAGGAAAACTTTCGCCTGCCACAAGTCCCCAGACATTTTCGGCTATGTAGGATACGTATTCTTCCCCGCACTGTTCCTCCCCACCGTCATTGAAATACTCAGCCTGGAGGAGGCCAGGGAAAACAACAGCGTGACCACTCGCCAAGAATACCTGCGCAGCATTATCGAGCACGTCTGGTCCAGCTTCCCCCCAAAGGAAAGGTACGACCTTTCAATCGTTCATGCGACACGAGTGGGCGAAGGCGTCGCCTGCGAATTCGGCTTCCAGATACTCAAACTTGACGCCAAATCCGGCACAGTAGAATCTGAACGAATTGAAATACCTACCAGCAGCTCACACTTGACTTTTCTCGGCAGCGGGGAAGGCCACCTGAAGAGCGCGTCGGCCAAGTGGGCTGAATCCGACTCCGGCGGCACCAGTCGAGCCCAATTCAGTTCCTTCTGCGACGCACTAAAGGAGAGAAAAGACAGGCGCAGCGGCGGAGCACCACAACTGGTTGCCCTCCACAGAAAGAATCCTGGCATTACACTTGGGGTTTCCTGGGAAGAAGGATTCTATATAAACGGAATGGCCATCCAAGAAGGGGTGTCGATCCAAGGGATTTCTTGGATGAACCGACTCTTCGAGCGCGTCGGAGTAGACCATAAGCGGCTCCCTGGTGCTCAAGTCCACGCTGATCGCAGATGAAGGTCTGAGGATCCGGCGGGCACGGGTCTCGGCCTCCTGGACCCGGTACGGGATCCCGCTGCGGTTCCACCTCGGGGGCCCTGGCGGATGCGAAGGCGACGATCTCCAGGTCCTGAGTCACCCCGGCAGCAAGCCACCCACCCGCCACACCCACGTCCCCTCTCCGCGCCCCGCCCCCGTCCCCGTCCCCGTCTCACGTGGCGGATAACACGAAGCCCGACGCATTACGGCCCCGTAAACTCACCGCCATGCAGCTGATCCAGTCGACCAAGCTCGCCAACGTCTGTTACGAGATCCGGGGCCCGGTTCTCGAAGAGGCGATGCGGCTGGAGGCGGCAGGGCATCGCATTCTCAAGCTGAACACCGGCAATCCGGCCGCCTTCGGCTTCGAGGCTCCGCCCGAGATCCTGGAGGACATCCTCCGCAACGTGTCGTCGGCCCACGGCTACGGCGACGCGAAGGGACTGCTGGCCGCGCGCCGGGCGGTCGTCATGCACAACCAGACCCTCGGCATCGAGACGGACGTCGAGCACGTCTTCATCGGCAACGGCGTCTCCGAGCTGATCGTGATGGCGATGCAGGCCCTGCTCGACGACGGCGACGAGGTGCTCGTCCCGGCCCCCGACTACCCCCTGTGGACGGCGGCGGTCTCCCTCTCCGGCGGTACGGCGGTCCACTACCGCTGCGACGAGCAGGCCGACTGGATGCCGGATCTCGCGGACATCGAGCGCAAGGTCACCGACCGCACCAAGGCGATCGTCATCATCAACCCGAACAACCCGACGGGCGCGGTGTACGACGACGCCATGCTCCGCGGGCTGACGGACATCGCCCGCCGCCACAACCTCCTGGTCTGCTCGGACGAGATCTACGACAAGATCCTGTACGACGGCACCACGCACACCTCGACCGCGAAGATCGCCCCCGACCTCCTCACCCTCACCTTCAACGGCATGTCGAAGGCGTACCGCGTCGCCGGTTACCGCGTCGGCTGGATGTCGATCTCCGGCCCCCGCGCGCACGCCGACTCCTACATCGAGGGCCTGACGATCCTGGCGAACATGCGTCTGTGCGCGAACATGCCGGGCCAGCACGGGGTGGTCGCCGCGCTCAGCGGGCGCCAGACGATCAACGACCTGGTGCTGCCGGGCGGGCGGCTCAAGGAACAGATGGACGTCGCGTACGAGCTGCTCACCAGGATTCCGGGCGTCACCTGCGTGAAGCCGAAGGGCGCGCTCTATCTCTTCCCGCGTCTCGACCCGAACGTCTTCAAGATCAAGGACGACCGGCGGATGGTCCTGGACCTGCTCCGCCGCGAGAAGATCATGGTCGTGCACGGTACGGGCTTCAACTGGCCCGAACAGGACCACTTCCGCGTCGTCACGCTGCCCACGGTCAGCGATCTGCGCGACGCGGTGACCCGTATCGGCACGTTCCTGGACGGCTACAGCCAGCCGTAGTAGCCGGGGGCTCACCCTGCGCGACCGGGGTCAACTTTAGACAGAATCTAAGCTAGGATGGTTTCCTGTCAGCGCACAGGAGGCCATCTCCCCATGTACGAACCGATCCGCACCCCGTCGGTCCACAGCACGCTGGCCGGCGCCGCCCCGGACTTCCCGCACCGGTCGCGTGAGGAAGAGCTGGACATTCAGCTGGCCGGTCACCTCGCCGCGCTTCTCACCGCGACCGACGAGTTGCGCGCCGTCGCGCCCTCCGCCGATCTGGACGCGGCCGCGGAGCGGCTCACCGCCGAGGTGAGCAGGTTGAGGCGCGGACGTACGCCCGCTCGCGCATCGGCGCCCCGCAGCGCCGCGCCCGAAGTCACCGCCCTGCACCGGCGGGCCCACGCCCTCGCCGGGCGAGCCCTGGTCGTCGCGGCCTCGCGGGCCGATACGGCCGCCGCGATCCTCGCCGCCGAACGTATGGACGCCCACGCGGAGGCCAGCGGGCCTCGCGCGCTCGCGTCCCGCTAGCCCCTCCCGGGCTCCCCCGACGGCCCCGGTCCGCGCGCTCCCGCAGCGACGTGCGGACCGGGTGCCACAGCACTGCGTTCGCTTGAGCAGGGTTGATTCTGTGATCCCGGGTTGTGAAGTGCCGTTGGATGCGGTGACTGCCGTGCGATTCGCCGTGGGAGGGTTCTGTAGGCCTCCGTCGGTGGACGTGGAAGACAGGAACAGCTTCGTCGGCTCAGCCTTCCCCGGTTCGAATCCCGGCGCCGCCACGCTGAGGAAGCCCTACTCCGAACTGCGGGCATGTGCGGGCATGTGCCGCATATCCGGGCGCCATCCCCGGCTTGAGCCGGCGTTGCCTCAGGGCCGTGACGTGGTGGGCACTGTCATCGCGGGACGGCGTCTGCTGGTTCACCGGGCGCTGATGACTGCAGAGTTGCTGTCGTTGCCATTGCAGGACCGGCCCCAAGGGCTCTGGAAGGCCTGGGCGGCGACGCAACGGGAGGGGCGGTGGTTGTGCGGGCGACAGGGTGGTGACATCGGGCCGCCGCTACCCGCAGTGAGTGATGTTCATCCCAGCCCCATGACCGGCAACTCAGGGCTCGTCCGTCACGGCGGCGCTGAGACGCGTGGCGAGCGCTTCCACCGCCGCGCGCAGTTCCTGCCCGCCCTCGACGCGGAAGGCGAGCGGCAGCCGCGCCAGCCACTCCTGCGCGTACATCGTCGGATTCCTCGTGCTGCCGACGAGCACGCACCCGTCCCCCGACGGTTCAAGCCGTCCCATGGGCGGCCGGATCCACGGCGCCACCTCGGCCATCGGGGCGTCGAACACCACCCGCGTGGGAAACTCCCACCCCTTGCCCAGGTTCTCCTCCAGCGCCGCCACCGGGTCGAGGCCGTCGGGCATCTCGAAGCCGCGGGCGGTCTGCCGGACCGCGCGGACCCGGTCGATCCGGTAGGTGCGGATCGCGTCCGCGTGGTGGGAATGGCACAGGAGGTACCAGCGGCCGTAGCGGACGACGACCGCCCAGGGGTCCACCTCGGCCTCCCACTCGTTGCCGGACTCACTGCGGTACGTGACCAGCACGCGGCGTCGCACCGCGCTGGCCCCGACGAGCGTGCTCGTGAGGGCGGGATCCGGACGGGACGGGTTCCGGTCGGGCGCCGCCGACGCGTGCTCGCGCAGGGCGGCCGCCTGCCGGCCGACGCTCTCGGGCAGCGCCCGGATGACCTTGCCCAGGGCCGCACCGACAAGGTCGTCGGCATCGGGGTCGGCGGCCGCCGGCTGACCGTCGAGGACCGCCATGACCAGGCCCAGCGCCTCGGGCTCCGTGAAGACGACCGGCGGCAGCCTGGCCCCGCGCCCCAGTCGGTACCCGCCGTAGGGGCCCCGGGCCGAGTGCACGGGGATGCCCGCCTCGCGGAGGATCCCGACGTACCGGCGCGCGGCCCGCTCTGTGACACCCAGGGACGCGGCGAGCTCGTCGGCCGTCACCCCCGTGGTGCGGGACTGGAGGATCTCGAGGGTGCGCAGGGCTCGCGCGGTGGGGCTGAGATCGGTCGGCACCCGAGCAGATTAGGTGGTCACGAGATGTACCGGAAGTGGATTGTCCGGAACCAGTCGTAGCGTGATGGGCCTGACCGACCTCACGGGCTTCACGGGAAAGAGAACTGATCTATGGACATCCTGCTCATCGCCGGCCTCTGGCTCGACGGATCCGCCTGGGACGACGTCGTGCCCGCCCTCGAGGAACTCGGCCACCGCCCCATTGCGCTCACCCTCCCTGGTCAGGGTGACGGAGCCGAGTCCGCCACGCTGGAGGACCAGGTGGCGGCGGTGCTCGCCGCCGTGGACGCGGCGCCGGAGAAGCCCATGGTGGTCGGGCACTCCGTCGCCTGCACTCTGGCCTGGCTGGCCGCCGACGCGCGGCCGGAGCGGATCGCCAAGGTCGCCCTTGTCGGAGGTTTCCCGTCCGCCGACGGGCAGCCGTACGCCGACCTCTTCGAGACCAAGGACGGCGTGATGGCCTTCCCCGGCTGGGGCCCGTTCGAAGGACCCGACTCCGTCGACCTCGACGAGGAAACGCGTAGCCGCATTGCCTCGGCGGCGATCCCCGTGCCCGAGAGGGTGGCCAAGGGCACGGTGCGGCTGAAGGACGAGCGGAGGTTCGACGTCCCGATGCTGCTCGTGTGCCCCGAGTTCACCCCCGCCCAGGCCCGGGACTGGATCGACGCCGGTGACGTGCCCGAGGTCACCCGCACCAGGCACCTGGACTTCGTCGACATCGACTCGGGCCACTGGCCGATGACCACCAAGCCGGTCGAACTCGCCCGGCTGCTGGCCGCGGCGGCCGCCGATGCTTGAGCCCACTCCGTACCAGGCCCGCCCCCTGGACGCCTCCACCTGGGACGCCTTCGCGGAGCTCGTCGAGCGCAACAACGGGATCCTCGGCGGGTGCTGGTGCATCAGCTACCACCCGGAGTGCGGCCGGCACGGGATCAGCCACCGCGAGGCCAAGGAGGACAGGGTGCGGACCGGCCGCGCCCACGCCGCGCTCGTCCTCGACGAGGACGGCACCGCGCAGGGGTGGTGCCGATACGGCAGCCCCGAGGAGCTCCCCAACATCAAGCACAGGCGCGTTCGACGGTCCCGCTGAACAGGAAGCGGCCCTGCGCCTCGTGTCCGTCGGTCACCTCCGACATGGCTTCGGCGAGGCCGCCACCGGCGTGGGCGATCTGGTCAGGGTGGTCGATCCGGTGTGAGGCTGCAGGGTCAGTGCGGCAGGGTTCGTACCGCAGGTCAGTCCCCCACACACACGGCAGCCTCCCGCTTTCCGCTTGGCCGATGGCGAACAGCGGAGAGAACCGGGGAAGGGGGCTGCCGAGCGTATATCGGGCAAAGTTGGCGGTATGCATGCCGTTGGAGCGCTACGGTCTCAGCTCTAGTGTCATGCGGTATGCCGCAGAAAGGGGAATCTGCGTGTTATCTGAGGCATTGGCTGCGCTGGCGGCAGCGGGGGGAACCTCGGTGGTCCAGTCTGCGGGAAGTGACGCGTGGGATGGGTTGCGTGGTCGGTTGGCGTCTTGGTTCGCTCGCGGCGACGGGGAGCGCGAGCGGGGTGAACTGGAGCGGTTGGACCGTAGCGCGGCTGCTCTCTCGGCAACGGATGACGGCAGGGCCGAGCAGGTGAGGGCGGAGCACCGAGTCCTGTGGCAGACCCGCATCGCGACTTTGCTGGAAGGTCTGGAGAGCGAGGGGCGCACGCAGGCCGCCATAGAGTTGCAGCAACTACTGCGGCAGGCTGCGTGTGAGGTTCCCGGTGAGACCGCGCTGGTGTTGGGCAACACCTTCTTCGGTGACACCGCTGTCCAGGCCGGCAGTCTCAATCGGCAAAACAACAACTTCCGCTTGCGTCCATGACGCCTGGCGAGGGTGTACCGGGCGGGGGTGTGTCCCACAGCGTCTTCCAAGGGCACACCGCGGTGCAAACGGGAGCCTGCTCCACGCAGAACAATCAGTTCGTCTACCAGTGGAAGCCGGCTTACCGGATTGAGGAGTTCCCCACAGAGCCCGAGAAGGTACTGGCGTGGATGGTGGCTGAGCAGCCGGCCCGGCTGCTGCGCGCGGCACACCAGGTGGTGCCCTTCACGGGCCGCGAGGAGGATCTCACCGCGCTGGCGCGCTGGCGGGATGATTCCGCACACCGGCTGGCCGTCCGGTTGGTCCACGGGCCGGGTGGGCAGGGCAAGAGCCGCTTGGCCGTCCACTTCGCCCGCCTGAGCCGCGATGTGAAGTGGACGGTGTGGGAGGCTGTCCACAACGAAGCCGACGCTTCCCCGCTCCGGACCACCCCGCCCCCGGAAGCCCCCGGCGGCCTGTTGCTGGTAGTGGACTACGCCGAACGCTGGCCCACGACGGACCTGCACCGTCTGCTTCAGGAGCCGCTCGTCGCCTGTGCCCAAGGCCCCGTGCGGGTGCTGCTGCTTGCCCGCCCGGCCGGGTTCTGGTGGCAGAGCCTGAAAACCTGGATCCTCGATGAATGCCATGCCCCCGCCCAGCCGCACCCGTTGCTTCCGCTGGCCAGTGCCGCCCGTACGCCTGCCTCAGGTGCGGTAAGGGGCAGCCTCTCGCCCACAAGGACTGAGCTGTTCGTCCAGTCCTGTCAGCGCTTCGCCGACCGCCTCGGCCTGCCTCCTGACCAGGCCGCCCGGATCGAACTGCCCCCCGACCTGGACACCAAGGGGGAATACGCTCAGGTCCTGACTATTCACATCGCCGCCTTGGCAGCCGTCGATGCCCAGCTCAACAACCACGACGCACCTGTCAGTCCAGCCCGCGCCTCCGCCTACCTGCTGGAGCGCGAGGGCGCCTACTGGGGCAAATTGCACCAGCGTAAGGACGAACCCCTGTCCACGACACCTGTGGAGATGGGCCGGCTCGTACTGACCGCCACGCTCACTCGTCCGCTCACCCGTCTTCAGGGGCAGACAGCCCTGGCCCGGATCGGTATCGCGGACTCCGTCACCGCGGCGAACAGATTCCTCGACGACCACCGTCACCCCTATCCGCCGCCTCCCGCCGATCCAACACGGGACGTGACCGTGCTGGAGCCGCTTTATCCCGACCGACTGGGCGAAGACTTCATCGGGCTGATCACGCCCGCTACCGACACGCTCCACCCTGTTCCCGAGGCAGTTGTCGACGACTGGGCTCACCAGGCCGCTGAGCGCCTGCTGACCATCGTGGATGCCGAGTCGGCGGCACCGTGGACGCGCGAGGCGCTGACCGTGCTCATTGAAACCGCGAGTCGATGGCCCCACATCGCCACCGGCCAACTGTTCCCGCTGCTGAAGAAGCATCCCGAACTCGCTGTGCATGCCGGCAGCAACGCGCTGGCCGCCCTGGCCGGCCTCGACTCGCTGGATATCACTGTCCTGGAAGCGATCGAACCTCACCTGCCTTCCAACCGGCAGGCCGATCTCGACGTCGGCATTGCCGCCTTCATGTCACGTCTGGCTGAGTACCGCCTGGCCACTACGCACGATCCCGGGACACGTGCCTTCACCCTGGAGATCCTGGCGCTACGCCAGTCCTGGGCTGGACTTCATCATGAGGCCGTCACCGCCAGCAGCGAGGCCCTGGGCATCTGGCGCGAAATCACGCGCACGGATGCCTCACACCGGTCTGACCTGGCACGCGCACTGTGTGACCACGGAACCTATCTGTCGGGGACGGGCCAGTGGCAGGAGGCACTGGCCACCGCCCATGAGGGCTTGGCAATCGAGGGTGAGCTATCGGCCGACAGCGCAACTGCCTTTGACGCCAAGGCTTTCGTGATGGCCGTGTCCAACTACTCGCTGTATCTCTCAAAGACCGGCCACCCGGAACAGGCCCTCAGCGCTGTTCAAGATGCGGTCAATCTCTACCGTCGGCTGCAGCTCGGTGACTCGGCCGCGTACGCCACTTTGCTCGCCAATCTCGGCATCCGATTTGCGGAGGCCGGTAATCCTGAGGCGGGATTGCCTCCCCTCGAACAGGCCGTGGAAATCCGGCGTCGACTGGCGGCGGCCCATCCGGCAGCCTACAAGCCGCGCCTCGCCGACGCGTTGATCGCGTTTGGCGGGTGCCAGTCCCTCGCAGGGGAGCATGACAAAGCTGCGATCGCTGCTCGCGAGGCAGTCGACCTCTACCGGGAGTACGTGAGGCACAACCCGGCTTCCCATGAATCCAATTTTTCTGGAGCACTCTCCAATCTTGCTCTGGCCCTGCGCGAGGTTGAGAGGTGGCAGGAAGCATTGAGCGCCGCCGAGGAAGCAGTGGAGATCCGGCGTCGACTGGCGGCGGCCAACCCGACCGCCCACCAGCCTGAACTTGCGGCCGTGTTGTCCAACCTCGCCTTGACCCTGTCCGACGCGGAAAGGTGGGAGGAGGGTTTGAGCGCGGCCGAGGAGGCGGTGGAGATCCGCCGCCGGCTTACAGCGGCCGACACGATGGCCTACAGTCCCGCACTGGCTAGTTCGCTCACCAGCCTGGCAGAGGTGAAACTGGGCGCTCGACGAGACTTGAGCGGGGCGCTTCGGGATACAGGCGAGGCCGTGGAGATCCATCGCAAGCTGGCGCGATCTACACCCGACGTATACACCTCACACCTCCTCCACGTGCTGGGGGTGCAGGCAACTGTGCTTGTCGCGCTCGGACGGCTTGAGGAAGCGCAAGCGGTAGAAAGGTGGTTGATCGCCAACGGAACCGCCGCTACGAAAGCGCCTGACAACGGCTGACACAATGACCTGAGTTGGCTTCGTGGATGTCGGCTCGCCGTTCCCAGCGGGTGCGCAGTCGTCGGAAGCCGTGCAGCCGCTGCCACACGCCGGCCTCGTTCCAGGCCCGCAATCTGAGCCGGCACGTCATACCCGAGCCGAAGCCCGGCTCCTGCGGCAGGTACTCCCACTGGATGCCGGTATGCAGCACGTACAAGATCCCTGCGGCAGCAGCGGCTCCAGGCGGTCCCACAGTCTCATTGTGTCAGCCGTTGTCAGGGGCGCGTTGCGTACCGGGACGGGCGCTTCACCCGCCGTTCATTCTCCTGGCCGGGGAACGTTGGATTCCGGGAGCACGCTCCCGGCGTGAGACGAATCGCAGGGATTGTCCTCGCGGTCCTGCTGATCGGCGGCGTGGTGGCAGCTGTCGTGGCGGGCCGGGACAACGGGGACCAGAGCACGGCAACGAAGACCGTGCACGGAGTTATCGGGTCGGAGAAGGCCGAGTTCTTCGCCGATCCCGACGTGGTGAAGGCCCTTGCCGCCAAGGGCTACACCGTGCGGACGGAGACCTCCGGGTCGTGGGCCATGGAGGGCCTCGACCTCAAGGACTACGACTTCGCGTTCCCGTCCAGCCAGGCCCCCGCCGACGAACTGGCCGCCAAGTACAAGGCACGCCAGCCGCTCCCGAGGCCCTTCTACTCGCCGCTCGTCGTCGTGGCCCACCGCAACGCCGCCGAAGTGCTGGCCGCCAACGGACTCGCCGTGCTCGACAAGGGGCAGCATCGCGGCACCCTCAAGATGGCCGCCTACGTCAAGGCAGCGGGCGACGACCGCACCTGGCAGCAGCTCAAGGGGACTGAGAAATACGGGGAGTTGACCGGCACCCTCTACATCGCCTCGACCGACCCGGAGAGTTCCAGCTCCGGTGCCCTCTACCTCGCCGCGACCAGCTACGTGGCGAACGGCGGCCGGGTGGTGTCGAGCAGCGCCGACGTGAACCGCACCGCACCCCTCATGCACAAGCTGATCAGCGTCCAGGGCGCCCAACAGCCCAGCTCCGACGCGGCGTTCCGGGACTTCGTGAGCGGCGCCGGCAATCCGCTGGTGCTGGTGTACGAATCGCAGGTCGCCTCCCTGCTCGGCGACAACAGCGGTCAGCAGAGCGCCGGCGACCTCACCGTCCTCTACCCCGACACCACGGCCAACAGCGACCACACCGTCGTACCGCTGACCGAGGAGGGCCGTGCACTCGGTGAACTCCTCAGCGACGACCCGGTGTTGCGCAAGCTCGCCGTCCGGCACGGGTTCCGGCCGCAGGGCGACGCCGCCGAGTTCGTCGCGGCCACCGCGGCCGACGCCGCCTACCTCAACCAGAAGCTGACCGGCGTCCGGCAGGCGCCCGTGCCCACCTCCGAGGTGCTGCGCGAGATGGCGCGCCGGGCCCGGAGCCAGTCGTAACCAGGGGGAATCGCACGTGAACTACCAGAAGCCGAACCAGGATCCGAACCAGAATCCGGTCTACGCCCCGAACCAGAACAGCAGTCAGAACACCAGCCTGAGCGGCGACGACGTCTTCACGCTCACCGCGCCCGAGCCCGTCGCGGCCGTGCCGCGCGAGAAGGCCGGCGGGCTCGTCCCGGTCGACGACAGTGTCCGTACGGACATGGCCCGCAAGGCCGCCGAGTACGTCGGACAGCTCGCCTCCCTCGACGCCCGCTCGCCCGAGTTCGCGGGCCGGGTCGGGGAGATCACCGGCCTCGGCGCCGGTGAGATGCGGTCGGCCGCCGCGCAGTCCAACCGCATGCTGGAACGGGCCGTACGCAGCCTGCCGGGCAAGGGCGGGGACGCCCAGTCGCAGGTGGCGGGCTCGCTCGTCGAACTCCGGCGTGTGGTCGAGGACTTGGACCCCCGTGACCTGCCCGCCGGCAAGGGGCGGAAGCTTCTGTCCAGACTGCCCGGGGGCAACAAACTGCGCGACCACGTCGCCAAGTACGCCTCCTCACAGGCGACCTTGAACAAGATCGTGGGCTCGCTGCGCGGCGGACAGGACGAGCTGCGCAGAGACAGCGCGGCCCTCCAGACCGAACGCGTCCGCCTCTGGGAGACCATGGGCAAGCTCCAGGAGTACGTCGTCCTGACGGAAGCCCTGGACTCCGCCGTCGAACAGCACATCGGCAGCCTGGAGTTGACCGATCCGACGGCCGCCGACCACCTCCGCGCCGACGTCCTCTTCCCGGTCCGGCAGAAGCACCAGGACCTGCTCACCCAGCTCGCGGTGTGCGCACAGGGCTACCTCGCCATGGACGTCGTACGCCGCAACAACGACGAGCTGATCAAGGGGGTCGACCGCGCGGCCACCACGACCGTGTCCGCGCTGCGCATCTCCGTGATGCTGGCGTCCGCCCTCGACAACCAGAAGAAGGTCATCGAGCAGGTCAACGCGTTGCGCGGGACCACCGAGGATCTCATCCGGGGCAATGCCGAGATGCTCGCCACGCAGAGCGGCGAGATCCAGCGGATCGCCGCCGACCCGGCCGTCGGGGCGGAGACGCTGCGGACCGCGTTCCAGCAGATCTACCGCACCCTCGACACCATCGACACCTACAAGGTCCAGGCGACGGAGGCGATGGCGGCGACCGTGGAATCGCTGACCTCCGAACTCCAGCACGCCAGCGCCTACTTGGACCGCAGTCGCTCACAGAGCGCGCTCGACGGGGGCCAGATATGAGCATCAGACGCCGACTGGCCGCCGTCGCACTCGCCGCCACCGCCCTCCTGACCGCCTGCACAACCCAGCAGGAGCCCGAGCAGCTCTTCGACAACGGCTCCCCCGAACCCGGCACCCTCCGTGTCCTCGCCTCCAGCGAGCTGTCCGACATGACGCCGGTCCTCGACCAGGTCGAGAAGGACACCGGCATCAAGGTCCGGCCCACCTACATGGGCACCCTCGACGCCATCGACATGCTGGCGAACGGGAAGACGGACGGGCGGTACGACGCCCTGTGGCTGTCCTCCAACGACTATCTGCGGCTGCGCCCCGACGCGGCGAAGAAGGTAGTGTCCGAGACGCCGATCATGTCGAGCCCGGTCGCCATCGGCGTAAAGCCCGCCACCGTCGCGGAGTTGGGCTGGAAGCCGGACCAGGTCACCTGGTCCCAGGTGGAGCAGGCGGTACGGGACGGCAAGCTGACGTACGGCATGACCGACCCGGCGCGTTCCAACTCCGGCTTCTCCACGCTGGTTTCGGTGGCCTCCGGGCTGTCCGGAGCACAGTCCGCGCTCACCGACGCGGATGTGCAGAAGGCGTCGCCCCGGTTGAAGGAGTTCTTCAAGGGGCAGAAGCTGACGTCGAGTTCGTCGGGCTGGCTGGCCGCCGCCTACGACCGGCGCGGCACCGTGGACGCCCTGCTCAACTACGAGTCCGTCCTCAAGGGCATCCCGGAGCTGACGGTGATCCGCCCGCGCGACGGAGTCGTCACCGCCGACTACCCCATCACCTCCCTCGCGTCGACCGACGCGGCGACCCGCGAGGACGTCCGCCGGCTGACGGAGGCCCTGCGCACCCCGGCGGCCCAGCGCCACATCACGAGCACGACGCACCGCCGCCCGGTCGTCGCCTCCGTACCGCCCGCGACCGGCCTCGACACCTCCCGCCGCCGTGAACTCCCCTTCCCCGGCAGCCGATCGGTCGCGGACGGCCTGCTCGACGCGTACGAGAACAAACTGCGCCGCCCCTCACGGACCGTGTACGTCCTCGACACCTCCGGCTCGATGGAGGGCGACCGTCTGTCCGGCCTGAAGGAGGCGCTGAACGGGCTCGTCGGCGACTTCCGGCACCGCGAGGAGGTCACGCTGATGCCGTTCGGGTCGGACGTGAAGAGCGTGTCGACGCATGTCGTGAGCCCCACCGATCCGCAGAGCGGGCTCGACGCGATCCATCGGGACACCGACTACCTCGAAGCGGACGGAGACACCGCGATCTACACCTCGCTGGAGAAGGCGTACGAGCAACTCAGCGCCGACCGCGACATGTTCACCTCGATCGTGCTGATGACGGACGGCGAGAACACGGCGGGCGCGAAGGCCGACGACTTCGACGACTTCTACCGCCAACTCAGCGCCCGGCAGCGGGAGATCCCCGTCTTCCCCATCCTCTTCGGCGACTCCGACCGCGCCGAGCTGACGCACATCGCCGAGCTGACCGGCGGCCGTCTCTTCGACGCCCAGAAGGGCTCGCTCGACGGCGCCTTCAAGGAGATCCGTGGCTACCAGTAGGTTCGTGGGGTATCTGGAGTCCCGGAAGAACATCGCGGGCAGCGCGTGCGGGCTGGTGGGCCTGGTGCTGACCTTCACGGGTGTGGCGGGACCGTACTGGCCGGTCGTGGTCGCGGGACTGTACGGCGCGGGCGCGCTGATCGCCCCGCCGGAGCGTCAGCCGCTGCCGGACTTCCCGGACCCGTCGGCGCAGCTCTCCGCCCAACTCGACGAGCTGCGAGGGGACTTCGAGCGGCTGGGCGCCTATCTGGGGCAGGTCGAGCTGCCGCCTGCGGCGGCCGGCCAGGTGACCGAACTGTCCGGGCTGGTCGGTGCGTTGCTGGAGCCCGGGTGGGTGACGGACGTACTGGCGCAGGATCCGGAGGGCGTGCACGCGCTGTCGCGGATCGTGCGGCAGGACCTGCCCGAGGCCGTCGACAGCTTCGTACGGACGCGGTGGTGGACGCGTCTCGCGCCGGGTCAGGAGCCGCCGGAACGGCATCTGGAGCGGCAGCTCGGGCTGTTGCGGGACGAGGCCGAGGCGCTGGCGGCGGGCCTCAGGGAGATCGAGGCCCGCCGCCAGGAGTCGCACACCCGCTACCTGGAGGGCCGGGGGCCCCGCAGCGGCGGGCTGGGCGACTGACGTACACCGTGTGCTGCTGCTCAGGGGCAGCTGATGCGGGTGTCGCCCGGGTCGGTGGTGCAGGTGTCGAAGCCGGTGCCGCCGTTGGCGGTGTCGTTGCCGCCGACGCCGTCGCGGGTGTCGAGGCGGTCGTTGCCGATGTTGCCGGTCAGGGTGTCGTTGCCCGGGCCGCCGTTCAGGGTGTCGGCGCCGGACGCGCCGTCGATGTTGTCGTTGCCGAAGTTGCCGTGGACGGTGTCGTTGCCGATCCCGGGGCGGATGATGTCGTTGCCGCCGAGACCGCAGATCACGTCGTTGCCGCCGGTCCCGTTGAGGGTCTCGGAGGCGCTGGTGCCGGTGATCGTGCAGCCCCGGGAGTTGTTCACGGCGGTTGTCGCCGTGGCGGTGTTGTTGCCCGGGGTCGGGTCGCTCGGGGTCGAGGTGGCCGTGGCGGTGTTCGTGAGGGTGCCGGTGGCGCGGGGTTCCACGACGATCGTCACCGTGGCGCCGGGCGTGCCGGCGGTGAGGGTGCCGAGGTTGCAGCTGGCGCCGGTGGCACTGGCCGTACAACTGCCCTGGGTGGTGGTCGCGGAGACGACCGAGGCGGCGGGGCCGCTGAGCGCGTCGGTGAGGGTGACGCCGGTCGCCGAGGTGCCGGCGGTGGTGTTGGTGACCGTCACGGTGTACGTGGCGCGGTCGCCGATGCTCACCGTGCCCGTGCCGCTCTTCGTGACCGACAGGTCCGGGGCCGCCGGGGGCGGCGTGGCGCCGCCTCCCTCGTAGCGGGCCAGCGCGAAGTCCTGGTCCTGGCCTCCCCGGCCGGCGGCGACGATCCTGCCGTCGGGCTGGAGTGCCACGCCCTGGGCCACCTCGACGTCACCGAAGTCGGTCGTCACCAGGCCGCCGGTGCCGAAGCCCGCGTCGGGGCCGCCGTCGGTGTTCAACCGTACGATCCCGAAGTCGCCGCCACCTCCGCCGCCGCCCGCCAGGACGATGCGCCCGTCGGTCTGCAGCGCCACGTCGGCGGCCCAGGCGCCGGTGAGGAAGGCCCGGCCGTCACCGCTGAAGGTGGTGTCGAGGCTGCCGTCGGTGTTGTAACGGGCCACGGCGCCTCCGGCCGCGACGATCCTGCCGTCGGGCTGGATCGCCAGCGCACCCACGGACTCGTAGCCGCCGAAGTCGGTGCGGACGATGCCGTCGCCGTCGAAGCTCGTGTCCACGCTGCCGTCGGTGTTGAAGCGCATCAGGGCGAAGTCGAAACGGGTCGACCCGACCTGGCCCCCGACGACGATTTTCCCGTCGGGCTGCAACGCCAGGGCACGGCCGTCGCCGCCCTCCTGCGGCACCGGCCCCGCCGGATTGGCGGTGACCGTGCCGTCGCCGCCGAACGTGGTGTCCGGAGTGCCGTCGTTGGTGAGGCGGAGCACCGCCATGTGGCCGCCCGTGTAGCCGGCCGCGACGATCCTGCCACTGGAGTCGATCGCCACGTCGCGGGCCTCGGTCGGGCCGGCGATGTCGGCGAAGACCCTGCCGTCGTCGCTGAAGGTGTTGTCCAGGGTGCCGTCGGCGTTGTAGCGGGCGACGACGAACCAGCAGCAGTCCTCGTACTCCCGCCAGCTCATGCCCACCACGACGATCTTGCCGTCGGCCTGCAGCGCCACGGCGTTGGCCTCGCTCCACTGGAGGCTCGGGCCCATGTTGTTGACGGCGGTCGTCACCGTGCCGGGCTCGTCGCCGTCGGCACCGCCGAAGCCGGTGTCCAGGGTGCCGTCGGCGTTGTGGCGGGTCAGCGCGAAGCGGCTCTCCAGCAGCGATTCGTCGGTGGAGGCGCCGACGGAGACGATCTTCCCGTCGGGCTGCACCGCCACGTCGCGGGCCTGGTCACCGTCGGCGAAGTCGGTGAGCACCTTGCCGTCGCTGCTGAAGGTGGGGTCGAGGTCGCCGGGGGCGGCGATCGCTGTGCCGGGCAGAACGAGGACGAGCGCCAGTCCGACGGTCGCCACGACGCCGGTCCGGGCCGCCCATGATCTGCGGCGCCCTTCCCGGGACCGGCGCCAGGCCGGTCGTACATGAGATGTGAGCATGTCGGCAGCTATGCGCCGAACACACGGCGTTCCACCCGCCCGGGGGCCGCATTGCGCTCTCTGGCCGCCGAAAATCCATCACCACGGGTGATCGACGATACGAATGTACGACTGAATGTGCGGCCACACCATCCCGTGGGGATGGTGGTCACCGCGGCCGGCCGTGACGACGTCGCAGGTCAGGGCAAGTCCGACCGGCCGCGGAGTTCTACGGGCTGTGGGCGTCAGCCCAGACGCTGCACCAGCGCCCGGTACTCGTCCCACAGTTCCTTCGGGGTGTGCTCGCCGAACGTGTTGAGGTGCTCGGGGACCAGGGCGGCCTCCTCGCGCCACACGTCCTTGTCGACCGTGAGCAGGAAGTCGAGGTCGGCCTCGGAGAGTTCGAGACCGTCCGTGTCGAGCGCGCCCTTGGCCGGCAGCACACCGATCGGCGTCTCGACGCCCTCGGCCCTGCCGTCCAGCCGGTCCACGATCCACTTCAGGACGCGGCTGTTCTCACCGAAGCCGGGCCAGACGAACTTGCCCTCGTCGTTCTTCCGGAACCAGTTGACGTAGTAGATCTTCGGCAGCTTGGACTGGTCCTTGTCCTTCGCCACGTCGATCCAGTGCGCCATGTAGTCGCCCATGTTGTAGCCGCAGAACGGCAGCATGGCGAAGGGGTCCCGGCGCAGCTCACCGACCTTGCCCTCGGCGGCGGCGGTCTTCTCGGAGGCCACGTTGGCGCCCAGGAAGACACCGTGGTTCCAGTCGAAGGACTCCGTGACGAGGGGTACGGCGGTGGCGCGCCGCCCGCCGAACAGGATCGCCGAGATCGGCACGCCCTTGGGGTCCTCCCACTCGGGCGCGATGATCGGGCACTGGGCGGCCGGGGTGGTGAAGCGGGCGTTCGGGTGGGCGGCCGGAACTCCTGACTCCGGCGTCCACTCATTGCCCTTCCAGTCCGTCAGGTGGGCCGGAGTCTCCTCCGTCATGCCCTCCCACCAGATGTCGCCGTCGTCGGTGAGGGCGACGTTGGTGAAGACGGAGTTGCCCCACAGCGTCTTCATCGCGTTGGCGTTGGTGTGCTCGCCGGTGCCGGGCGCGACGCCGAAGAAACCGGCCTCGGGGTTGATCGCGTACAGCCGGCCGTCCTCCCCGAAGCGCATCCAGGCGATGTCGTCGCCGATCGTCTCGACGGTCCAGCCGCGAGTCGTGGGCTCCAGCATCGCGAGGTTCGTCTTGCCGCAGGCCGACGGGAAGGCGGCGGCGACGTACTTGGACTCGCCCTGCGGCGGCGTGAGCTTGAGGATGAGCATGTGCTCGGCGAGCCAGCCCTCGTCGCGTGCCATGACGGACGCGATGCGCAGGGCGTAGCACTTCTTGCCGAGCAGCGCGTTGCCGCCGTAGCCCGAGCCGTAGGACCAGATCTCGCGGGACTCCGGGAAGTGCGAGATGTACTTCGTGGAGTTGCACGGCCACGGCACATCGGCCTCGCCCTCGGCCAGTGGCGCCCCGAGCGTGTGCACAGCACGCACGAAGAAACCGTCGGTACCGAGTTCGTCGAGGACCGGCTGCCCCATGCGCGTCATCGTGCGCATGGACACGGCGACGTACGCCGAGTCGGTGATCTCGACGCCGATCGCGGAGAGGTCCGAGCCGAGCGGGCCCATGCAGAAGGGGACGACGTACATCGTCCGCCCCTTCATGGAGCCACGGAAAACACCCTCCTCCCCCGCGAAGATGTCCCGCATCTCGGCGGGGTCCTTCCAGTGGTTCGTCGGACCCGCGTCCTCCTCCTTCTCGGAGCAGATGAAGGTGCGGTCCTCGACACGGGCGACATCGGTCGGGTCGGAGGCCGCGTAGTAGGAGTTGGGGCGCTTGATCGGGTCCAGTTTCGTGAAGGTGCCTTTTTGGACGAGCTCTTCGCACAGTCGCTCGTACTCGGCCTCGGATCCGTCACACCAGACCACGCTGTCCGGTTGCGTCAGTTCCGCGATCTCGTTCACCCACGAGACCAGTTGCTTGTGGTTGGTCGGGACGGTGCCGGAGAGGGACGTGCCAGAGAGAACGGGAGCCGCGATGTCGCGCGCCACGATTGCTCCTTGAATGAGGGTTTTTTGTTGACTGCCCCTTGGGGGCCGCGACCCGGATGCTTCACGGAATTGATCTCTGGCGCTCATCCGGTGCCGACCGCACTCATTTGATCATCCGACTGGAGCGCCCATCTGTCCAGAGGGCCCCACACCTGAGCGACGTGACCATTGCCACTCACCCTTTACTTCCCCTGGAGTTTCCTCCGGGTCACCACGCATTCACCTGCAGTGCCGAATCCCCAAAGCGCGTGAGAGGATGGCCACTTCCAGCCCCTCCCCACGCCGCACTGACGCGTAACTTACGGTTACGTAGGTACGATGCCCGTCATGACTGCGTCCGTCCCCGACGCGCCTCTGGACTCACCGGCCGTCGGCCGTGGTCCCATGGCGCTCTCGCTGCCACATTCCGATGAGATCAAGCCCAAGCTGCGCGGCTGGCTGCATCTCGGCATGTTTCCGGCCGTACTCATCTCCGGTCTGGCGCTCACCGCGCTCGCCAGTTCGAGCAGGGCGCGCATCGCCTGCGGAATCTTCGCCCTCACCGCCTGCCTGCTGTTCGGCGTGAGCGCGCTCTACCACCGCGGCACCTGGAGCCCGCGCATGGACGGCGTCCTGCGCAGGCTCGACCACGCGAACATCTTCCTGATCATCGCGGGCACCTACACGCCGCTCACGATGCTGCTGCTCCCGGAGAGCAAGGGCCAGTGGCTCCTGTGGGGCATCTGGGGCGCCGCCGGGGCGGGCATCGCCTTCCGTGTGTTCTGGGTCGGCGCCCCGCGCTGGCTCTACACCCCCTGCTACATCGCGATGGGCTGGGCAGCGGTCTTCTTCCTGCCGGACTTCATGCGGGCGGGCGGCATCGCCGTCCTGGTGCTGGTCATCGTCGGCGGGATCCTCTACAGCGCGGGCGGCGTGATCTACGGCATCAAGCGCCCCAACCCGTCACCGCGCTGGTTCGGCTTCCACGAGGTGTTCCACTCCCTGACCCTCGCGGCGTTCGTGACGCACTACGTGGGGATCTCGCTGGTGGCGTACCAGCACTAGCCTCCTCGCCCCCTCGATCTGCCGGCCGCGGCTTACGAGCCGCGGCCATTTTTCATGCCCGAACGACGAAAGAAGTTTGACACTCACCATCTTTTGAGAGTTACTCTCATTTCATGGCTACTGTCACCAACCCAGACGCAGGTACGGCCGACACCCCACCCCTGGACCCCCGCCGCTGGTGGGCCCTGGGTGCCCTGGTCGCGAGCATGCTCGTGCTCGGCTTCGACATGACGATCCTCAACGTGGCGCTGCCGACGATGGCCGAGCAGCTGGGCGCGTCCACCGGCGAGCAGCAGTGGATGGCGGACGCCTACATCGTCGTGTTCGCGGCCCTGATGCTCCCGGCGGGCCTGCTGGGCGACCGCTTCGGTCGGCGCCGGATGCTGATCGCCGGCCTCGGCATCTTCCTGGCCGGTTCACTGGTCGGCGCGCTGGCGGCTGACGTGAACTGGGTGGTCGCGGCCCGAGCACTGATGGGCGTAGGAGCGGCCCTGGTCATGCCCCTGGCCCTCTCCGTGCTCCCCTCCCTCTTCCCGCCCCACGAGCGCACCAAGGCGGTCGGCGTCATCTCGGCGGCCTCCGCGCTCGGTATGCCGCTGGGCCCGATCATCGGCGGCTGGCTCCTGAACCACTTCTGGTGGGGCTCGGTCTTCCTGATCAACGTCCCAATGGTCGCCATCGGCATCGCGGCCTGCGTGTTCCTGCTCCCGGAGACCAGCGACCCGTCCTCCCCCAAGGTGGACATGACCTCCACAGCGCTCACGGCGACGGGCCTGGGCGCACTGATCTACGCGATCATCGAGGCCCCGACCCGAGGCTGGACGGACGTGTTGGTCCTGACCTTGTTCGCAGCGGCGGCCGTACTCCTCACCGTCCTGGTCCTCCGGGAACGCCGAGCCACCCGCCCGATGCTCGACATGACGCTGCTCTCCCAGCGGGGCTTCCTGCTGAACACGGTCGCGGCGACACTGGTGATGTTCGTCCTGTCCGGGCTGATGTTCGTCCTGCCGCCGTATCTCCAGGCGGTCCTGGGCAGCGACGCTCTGGGCACGGGCGTACGGCTGCTGCCGCTGATGGGCGGCCTGATGGTGGCCGCGCGGACGGCACAGCCGCTGGGAGCCAGGTTCGGCTCACGGGCGACGGTCACGGCCGGCCTGGTGATCCTGGCCTTCTCGGCGATCCTGGGCAGCCGTACGACGGTCGACGCGAGCTACGGCTACACGGCCCTGTGGCTCACCATCGCCGGTTTCGGCTTCGGCTTCGCCGTGGTCCCGGCGATGGACGGCGCCCTCGCCGCCCTGCCCGCCGACCGCGCGGGCAGCGGCTCCGGGCTCCTGATGACGCTGCGGCAGGTCGGCGGCGCGATCGGCATCGCACTGCTGGGCAGCCTGCTGGCGGGCACGTTCCGCGACCGCCTGGACGTCACGGGCCTGCCCGCGGGCGCGGCGGACACGGCCGGGGACTCGGTGGTGGCGGCACACCTGATAGCGGAGAAGACAGGTTCGGCGGACCTCCTGGCCTCCGCGAACAGCGCGTACGTCCATGGCATGGGCGTGGTCCTGCTGGTGAGCGGAGTGGCGGCACTGGCGGCGGCCCTGCTGGCAGGAGCGTTTCTCCCGAACACCCCGGACATGGCAGCCGACCGGCCCGATGACCGACAATGACCCGTATGACGGCCGCACGCACCTCTTCCCTCACCGACCGCCCCCAGCTGGGCCTCCGTGAACGGAAGAAGATCAAGACCCGGATGGCGATCCGTTCCGCGACGTACGAACTGATCGAGGACCAGGGGTACGACGCCACGACGATCGAGCAGATCGCCGAGCGCGCCGAGGTGTCGCAGTCGACGGTCTTCCGCTACTTCCCCACCAAGGAGGACATCGTGCTCACCGACGAGTACGACGCCCTGATGGAGGAGGAGCTGCGCACCCGCCCGGTCGACGAGCCCTGGATCGACTCCCTGCGGTACGTCGTGACGAAGGCCATCGGTGTCACCGCGGCCGAGGAGCCCGGGGTGATCCGTCTGCGCAGCCGGCTGATGCTGGAGGTACCGGCGGTCCGCTCCCGCATGATCGAGAGCATGTCCGAAACGGGCCGCCTCCTCTGCCGCGTCCTCGCCGAACGCACCGGCCGCGACTCCACCGACCTGGAGGTCCGCGTCTACGCGATGTCCCTGATCGGCGGCCTGGCGGAGATCAGCATCTACTGGGCGGAGAACAACTACGAGGACGACTTGACCGAGCTGGTGAACCGGGCGCTGAACGTCCTGGAGCATGGCCTGCCGAGGGACTGAGGTGGGCGCTTTTCTCGCCCCCGCCGCCCCTACCCGTTCCCATCCTTCTGGGGGCTGCGCCCCCAGACCCCCCTTTCGGCCTGAACGGCCTCGTCCTCAAACGCC